>JAIMBM010000007.1 GCA_023511475.1 Anaerolineae bacterium | reverse complement strand
CATGCCCTCAACCTGAAAGCAACCGCCCGGCGGGCCGCTGCTGACCTCGGGCAGCCGTACGAGGCGCTGAACCTGATCGTTGTTCACATGGGGGGCGGCATCTCGGTGAGCCCGCATCGGCGTGGCCGCATGGTTGACGTGAATCAGGCCCTCGATGGCACCGGACCCTTCTCGCCTGAGCGGGCCGGCGGACTGCCCGTTGGCGACGTGTTGAGGCTGGCCTTCTCGGGCCGCTACACCTACCGGCAGCTTTTCCGCCGAATCGCCGGCCAGGGCGGGCTGGTCGCCCATCTGGGCACCAACGATGCCATCGAGGTCGAGCGGCGGATTGCCGCTGGGGACGAACATGCGCGTCTGATCTACGAGGCCATGGCCTACCAGATCGCCAAAGAGATCGGGGCCATGGCGACGGTGCTCTGCGGGCAGGTTGACGCCATCGTCCTGACGGGCGGGCTGGCACACTCGGAGATGCTGTGTGGGTGGATACGCGAGCGAGTCGGCTGGATCGCCCGCATTCTGATCTATCCTGGCCAGGACGAGATGCGCGCCATGGTGGAGGGTGTGCTCCGGGTCCTGGAGGGAAAAGAGCCGGCACGGGAATATGTGTGAGGAGCTCTAGGTGCGACGGAAGATTCTGGCGATTGACGACGACCAGACCTTCCTGGAGGCGCTGAAACAGGCGTTTCTCACGGATGACTATGAGCTGATGACGGCTCGATCGGGCCGGGATGGGTTGCAGCAGGCGCTGGCTTTTCACCCGGACCTGGTCATTCTCGACGTCATGATGCCGGAGATGGACGGCTGGGACGTCTGCCGGCGCCTTCGTGAGTTCACCAACATCCCGCTGATGTTTCTGACGGCGAAGCAGGAGGAGAGCGACGTCGTCAAGGGCCTGGTGCTCGGTGGCGATGACTATATGCAGAAGCCGGTGCGCGCCGCTGAGCTCCGGGCGCGCGTCGAGGCGTTGCTGCGCCGTGCTGAGTCCGGGCCGCCGAGCTATCACGCTGAGAGCTATGACGACGGCGAGCTCCTTGTGGACCTGACCCAGCCCCGGGTGTTGCTGCGGGGCCAACCGGTCGACCTCACACAGCAGGAGTACCGGGTCCTGTCCATCCTGGCGCAGAATGCGGGGCAGGTGGTCTCGCATCGGGAGCTCCTGCGCAGGGCGTGGGGGCCGGATCTCGAGGGGATGGAGTCCTACGTACACCTCTACGTCTGCTATTTGCGGAACAAGCTGGAAGACAACCCGGCCGAGCCACGCCGGATCGTGACGCGATACGGACTCGGCTACATGCTGCGCAAGCCGGACGCGGCGCCGGCAAAGGAGAACTGACGTCTCGCAAGGCCGGATGCGCTCGCCCTCTGTGCCCGTGCTAATGAATCGCTAACCTGCCAGCAATCGGATTTACACCTTGCCGTGCTACAATGGAGTGGCAGTCCGGGGCGAGCAGTTCGCGGTTCGGCAGCGGGCCCCGGCGAGATGGACGATGAGAGACAGAGTATCCATTCTCACCGACGACAGGGTTCTTGCGGAATCGATGCGCCGCTCGCTGGAGCAGGCAGGTCTCGATGTGCAGGTTCTGCCCGCCGCGCCCAGGCACTGGCAGCGCACCCGGCGCTTCATGAGCAGCCTGCTACTCGTCGACCTCGAATCGATGGGCAAGGAGCCGCTCGTGCAGTGCCGCCGGCTGCGGGCCGTGACCGGCGCGAGCATCATGGCAGTCAGTCAGGCGCGGGACGAAGAGACCCTTGTCGCCGCATTCGAGTCTGGCGTCGACGAGTACGTCAGAAAGCCTGTGAGCGAGGCAGAGGTGGCGGCCCGGGTTGAGGCTATCCTGCGACGTGTGGCGAAGGTAGGGGGCGATCCCCGGTCACATCTGCCGGTGTGCCAGGGAGTAATGCTCGACACGGCGAACCGCATTCTCTATGTCCGTGGCAGGCGCGTGCGGGTGAGCCCTATCGAGTCCAGGCTGCTGCAGTGCCTGGTGCAGCATGCAGGGCAGGTCGTATCCCGGGAGACGCTCCTCCGGCAGATATCCTGCAGCGAGAAGCGGGCGAGCGTTGGCCTGCTGACCCTCTACATCCACTACCTGCGCCGCAAGATCGAGACGGATCCGCGCCACCCCCGCTATATCCTCACACGATGGGGTGTCGGATACTATCTCAACATGGAAGAGCGGCAGTCCTCGCGGCTCTCCTGAGAGCGCTCTGACGGCAGAGTGCCCCGCAGACGCCTCGCCGGTTCGGGCCTTCTCGCGCTGTGCCCATCCACCCCTTCCCTTTTTCTCTTCTCGCATGTTTGACTCGCGTCCGGGGTGTGGTACAATCGCCACAGCCATCCCCATGGCCTGCTGGCCACGGCGATGATATGGAGGCTCGTAGAGGCGATGCCACCAACCGATGCCGGGGGCTCGCCCCCACCCTGGACGCCCGCCCGGGTGCGTCGTGCCGCTCTCATCATGGTCGTCGTTGCTACTGCCGTGCTCTACTGCCTGGGGCTTGGGGCGTTGGCCCTCAAGCGGCGTCTGCTTGAGCCTACACCTACAGCTACAGCTACGGGGACGCCGGGCCCGGCAACCGCAACGATCGAGCCGGTGATCCATGTGCCGACGAGGATTCTGGAGCCGACCCCGACGCAGAAGCCAATCGCCTTCCCAACGCCGCGCCCGAGCGCGACGGCGACACGCGCCGATACGCCCACGCCGACGGTGACCCCGGAAGCCTCCACGACGCCCACGGCGACCGCTTCGCCTACCGAGACGACGACGGAGACCCCGACTCCCACGGAGACAGCGACCCCATCGCCGACCGAGACTGCGACGCCGACCGCAACCGAAACCCCGACGACGACACCGGCGCCAACCGAGACACCAGCGGAGACGTCTGCGCCCTCTACGGCCACCTCAGCCACAGCAGCGGGCCTGGAGGCCGTCGCCTCGAGGGCCGGGAGTGCGGCCTGTCCGCCGATGGCCAGGGAGAGTGTCCATGGAGTTCAACACTGCCGCCGAGTACCACCCCACGATAAAGGAGCTTCCGAGCGGCGAGCGGCCCCGCGAGCGACTTGAGAACTATGGCGCCGGCGCCCTCTCCACTGCAGAGCTCCTGGCCATTGTCCTGCGTACTGGTGTGGGCGGGCAGAACGTGCTCGCCATGGCGACGAGCCTCCTGGCCCGATTCCACGGCCTCGGTGGCCTGGCCAAGGCCAGCCTGGACGAGCTGCGCCGCGAGAAGGGGCTGGGGCTGGCGAAGGCCTGCCAGCTCAAGGCAGCACTCGAGCTGGGCCGGCGCATGCTGATCGAGTCGCCCGATGAGCGTCCGCAGGTCCACACCCCGGTCGAGGCCGCGAATCTTGTGCTCCTGGAGATGGGGTTCCTGGACCAGGAGCATCTGCGCGTCATCCTGCTGGACACCAAGAACACTCTCGTGCGCATCGTCAGCGTATACGTGGGCAACGTCAACACCGCAGTCATCCGGATGTCGGAGGTCTTTCGCGAGGCGGTTCGGAGCAACTGTCCCAAGATGATCGTGGTCCACAATCATCCCAGTGGCGATCCGACGCCCAGCCCGGAAGATGTGAAGGTCACGCAACAGCTTGTCGCAGCAGGCAAGCAGCTGGATATCGAAGTGCTGGATCACCTGATCATCGGGCAGCAGCGGTTTGTCAGCCTGAAGGAGCGGGGCCTCGGGTTCAGCTAGTGGGGCACCGGCAGCAAGGAGTACTGGGGCGTGCCGATTCGTGTGCCAACCCGCCACAACGAGGTGCTTGGGCGAGTCGTCGAGCGCCTGAACGCCGACGAGGAGCTACACCAGCTCTGGAAGTGCGCCAATGTCAATGCGGTTGATCGGCTGCGCATGAGCGATCATGGCGAGGTGCACATCCGCATCGTCAGCAACGTGGCGCTCAAGCTGCTGCGCCTCCTCGTGCAGGCAGGCGTGCAGATGAGTGTGGTGACGAACTATGGCCTCACGAACGATGATGCTGAGGTGATCGTTGTGCTGGCCTCCTGCCTCCACGACGTGGGCATGGCCGTCCATAGAGAGCGGCACGAGGACTATTCCATCCCCCTGGCGCTGAGCCGCCTGCGAGCGTGGCTTCCCGAGGTGTACGGGCTGCGCGAGGCGACGATCATCACGGCTGAGGTGCTGCACGCCGTGGCCGCCCACGACGTTGATGTGCCGTGCCTGACCGTCGAGGCCGGCATCGTGAAGGTTGCCGATGCCCTGGACATGTGTGCCGGGCGATCGCGCATTCCTTTCCAGGCCGGGGCGCTGAACATCCATGCTGTCTCTGCAGCGGCCATCGAGGCGATCAAGCTGATGCCGGGGACGGCCAAGCCGGTCCGCGTGGAGGTTGTGATGACCAACTCGGCCGGCATATTCCAGCTCGACGAGCTGCTGAAGCGCAAGCTGAAGAACTCGAGCATCGCGCCTTACGTCCAGGTAGTGGCGGCGATACAGAGCGATACCGAGCGACATCTCGTCGCCGAGTACGAGCTGTAGTGGGGGGGCTGCGGTGGGGACGGCGCGTCGACCGGACCCGGTCAGGCTGATTGTGGGGCTGCTTGCGCGCGACTGCGAGTTGCTCGCACAGGCGATCCGCAGGCTGACCGAGGTCTACGGGCCCATCGCTGGGGCTAGCGAGCCGGTCCCTTTCACCGAGACGGACTATTACGTGGATGAGTTGGGCCCGAGCCCGTGGCGGCAGTTTGTGGCCTTTGAGCGCCTGATCGATCCCGGAGACCTCGCGGCCATCAAGGTCCAGACGAACGCCCTCGAGCAGGAGTGGGCGCAAGGCGGGCCCCGGCCCGTCAACCTCGACCCCGGCTATGTGTCCCTCGGCAAGCTTGTGCTGGCGACCACGAAGGATCACTGGCACCGCGTGTACCTCGGACAGGGCATCTATGCCGAGGTTACGCTGCCCTACCGCCGAGGCAGGTTCGAGCCGCAGGAGTGGACCTACCCGGACTATCGCCGGCCGGCACACCTGAGCTTTTTCGCTGAGGTCCGAGAGCGGTACCGCCGACAGCTGCGCGAGGAGGATAGCAGGTCAGGGAGAGGCTGCCGGGTGGGAGAGTAGGGACGGACCGGCGGCCTCCGTCAGCGCGAGCCACGCTACTGCGCGGCGACACTGATGGAGCGCAGCATGCTCTCATAGTCCCATCCCGACGCGTACACGCGCAGCCACACGATGCGGGCGGGCCTCGGGTCGAGGGCCTCGAGCAGGTTGCCAGATTCGAAGAGTTGCCAGGAGCCTTGGGGATAAGCCTTGGCGGTGCCTACCGGGTTGCCGTGGGGGTTTTCGTAGTAGAAGCCCTGGACCCATTCGTTTTCGTTGCCGAACTGGTCGCGGTATCGTATCCGGATCATCAGCGGGAACTCGGAGCCAAGGTAACCCCCGCCCGAAAGGCTCTGATGGACGAGCTTGATGTTGGCCCTGACGACGAGGGACGAGATCGGGTCGGGAAGGTCGCGGTCGAGGCGCTGCTCGATGATCGTCTCGCAGTGGTTGCGGTTGGAGCCTGTTCGGAAGAAGCGAACCGCCGGCGACCCCTCGTCGGTGGTCACAACTGCCGTCCCATCCACGTCGCCGCCGTCGTTGCCCTGATCATTCGAGACCACCCACCCCTCGAGGCCGCTGCGAAAGTCGCCGTTGACCACCAGCTCCCTTGCATCGGTGATGGGGTCGGCAGGGGGTTGATCTCCCTCAATGGCGGTGCGCTCCGGCGCTACGAGGTGCACGCTCTTGCCGCGGGCGCTGACGACCGCGCTGCCCCGGTTGACAAACACCTCTGCCCTGTTGGTCTCGACCTCGACGCCATAGACCCCGTCGTCGGTGATCAGGACCTGGGCCTCCTGTAGCGGGCAGTACACCCGGAACTCCAGGCCGGTGCGGGAGGAGCCGGCGGTGACGATCCTCAGGCGGCCGCTCAGCATTCGCACCCATATGGTGTTGGGGCTGACGCCGCGCCCGAAGCGAGGTCCGCGGCTTCGCTCGAGGGCCACGCGGCTTCCGGGCAGCAGGTGGATAAAGCTGCCGTCGAAAAAGCGCAGGTCGGCGCGAGATTGCTCGTCGAGGCTGATCACAAACCCCTCAGAGATGCGCACCGCCCTGTCTTTGGCGATGGCGGCCTCGGTGCCGGTGTGGGGGTTGTCGGTCACGGCTGTGCCCTCGACCGTCTGCAGCTCGGCAGGGCGGGACACGGTCGCGTGCCGCAGGTAATGTCGAACGGAAAGGGGCGCGAAGACTACCAGCAGGCAGAAAACGGCAAAGCTGGTCCAGACTACGATCCACGCCGTTCGCTCTGGATGGGAACGCGAGAGGGGCTGTTCCATCAGTAGCGTACCTCGAAGGACTTGCACTCATCTGTGGGCGGCTGCCACACGGCGTCGACAGCCGTGACCTCCGCCATGGGCGGCCCGACCTGTAGCCAGGCGTAGAGCTCCTCAACCGCGCGGCGCGGACCTTCGGCAAGCACCTCCACAGTCCCATCGCCGCGGTTACGGACGTAGCCTGTGAGCCCGAGGCGACGCGCCTGCTGCCGCGTGTAGTAGCGAAAGTTGACGCCCTGTACGGTGCCATGTACCACGGCTCTGAGCCGGACACGGTCGGCGGTAGCCACCGCTATGCCTCTTCTTCCTCCTCGTGGGCGGATGCCGTGCTATCGTTGCTCTCGGCTTCAACGTAGAGCATGTCCAGCGGCATGCTCGAGAAGTCGAGCTCGGCCAGGGCTTCCTCGGCCGCGTCGCGCATGGCCTCGTCGGGAGAGGCCTGGCAGGTCTCCAGGGCGCGGCGCGCCTGCGGGCCGCCGATCTGACCGAGGGCCCAGACCGCCATCTGTCGCACCTCTGGGTCCGGGTCCTTGAGGAGGCCGATGACCTCGCCGAGGACAGGGCGGAGGGCGATTTCGCCGGCGGCCCGTGCTGCCTCGTAGCGCATTGCCGGGTCGGCGGAGTGCAGCTCGCGCCTGATTGGCTCCTCCCAGTGTGGGTCTGCCGTGCGTCCCATGGCAAAGACGGCGCTCTGGCGCATCCGGCTGTCGCGGTCCTCGTACGCCCGGTCTATGATCTCGCGCACCGGGGCCGAACTCAGATAGGCTACCGACTCGATGGCCCGGCGACGCACTTCAGTGTCCTCGCGGGGGTTCTCGATGGTCTCAAGCAGCCCCTCGCGCAGGCGAGAGGTGCGCTCCTCGGGGATATCCCCCAACTCGCCCAGAAGTGCAAAGTGGCCGAGCAGCGAGGCTGCCCGGGCACGGACGGCAGGCTCAGGGTCGGTGTGCATCAGGCGCAGCAGGGGCTCGATGAGGCCGGGGGAGTCGTCCTCCCACAGGCCCTCGATGGCGCGCTCGCGCACCTGCGGGTCCTCAGACTGCAGTGCCCAGCGAAAGATGCCGTTAAAGTCCAGCTGAAAGTCGGCTTCGGCCATCTCCACCATAGTAGCGATCAGCTCGCGGCGGCGCTCGATGGAGAGCTGCTGCCAGCATTCGGCGAACTGGCGTACCTCAGCGCGGCCACTTCCGCTGAGGAAAGAGATGATGGCGCGCGACAGTGGCTGCCCGGGATCGCAGATCAGGGCGAGCGCTTCCTCAAAGGTCCACTCACGACCGTGCGTGCGTTGTCTCATACCTAACCAACCATTCTTGCTGGCGGCCGGGCGGCCGCCTGTCTCGTGGCTATTGTAGCACACCCTCGCGACAGGGTAAAGCCCGGGAGAAGCTGCGGGTGCATGCTCAGGCAGGGAGCGGTCCGCGCCCGGTCACCTCTCGGGCTTCCGCGGACCCCCTCCCGCGACGCATGCAGCGTAACAGGGCGCCGCGCTTAGCTCGCCTGGCTCGCGCCGTCGGGTGCGCCTGCAGAGGCCAGACTCGGCGGCGGGCGTGGAGGCAGCACCGCCGGGAGCCAATGCTCCCGAATGCAGGTCTGAGCGGCCACGTCGCGCGCCGCATTGCCGACGCGGTATCCGTGCCACAATCTCGGAGGCGCAGCCGTCAGGAGGGCCTCCGCTCCCTCTGGGCGGCGGGGCCCTCGGGCTAGCGCGCCGATACGGCGAGGGAGGGTATGTACAGGTAGGGGATCTCCGCCCTGCCACCGACCCAGTGGGCCCGGTCGCCGATCCCGGCCAGGTGGGCCAGCGCCTCGAAGACGTTGCCCGCAACCATAGTGTCCTTGACGCGACCGACCAGGCGTCCCTTCTCGATCCTGAAGCCGAGATGCACGTTTCCGGAGAACTGGCCTCCCAACACGTTCCCGGCCCACGCACCCATGGTCTGATCCACCAGCAGGCCCTCCGATATGTCTGAGAGCATCGCCTCGTAGGAGGCTGTCCCTGGTACGATGCGCAGGGCGTGCGTGGCTGGGGAGGGGAGGCTCGTGAGGCCGCGCTGGCCGTTACCCGTGCTCTCGGTGCCTGCGAGCCCAGCCGTCTGCAGGTCATAGTAGAAGGCGCTGACGCTCCCCTCCTGGACGAGAGCCGTGCGCCGCGTGGGTACGCCTTCTCCATCCATGGGGGCGCTGGTGGGCTGGCCCGGCACTCGACCATCGTCGAAGACGGAAAAGCCCGGGTCAAACACCCTCTCGCCGAGGCGACCGGCGAGTGGTGAGGCGCCCTGGAGCACAAGCTTGCCGTTGAGGGCCGCCTGAAGGGGAGCGAGCAGCGTCATGTAGACGCCCTTGGGCGTGAAGATGACCGGCAGCGATGCCGTACGGATCGGCGCGATCTCCTCGGCAAGGTCCAGCTTCTCGAGCACGGTCCTCACGACGCCCTCAGCATCGATGGCCGCCAGGTGACAGGAGGCGTCTTCCTCCCAGATATCGAGGATGTCCGTGCCGCGCACGCGGTTCGCGTTCAGCCCGAGCCAGACCACAGTCTGGCAGTAGGTCCCCTGGCCGCCAGAGGAGTTGAGGAGGAGGACGGTGCCGGTCGATTTTCGGACGTCGGCGTCGCAGAGGATGTCCTCGCCGTGGGCCCGCACCCGGTCGATCATCTGCTGGCCGATCTGGACCATGGTGTCGGCGCTGAGGTCTGCTATGCGCTGATCATAGAGGCCAAGGCCAGGGTCCTGCACCTGCTGCGTGGGGTACGCCAACGCCGACGCGGGTCCGAAGCGCGCCGTTGCCAGCGCGTCACGCACGAGCAACTCGGGTTCGTCCAACTGAGAGGAGCTGGCGAATCCGATCCTGCCCTCTACGACAACCCTCAGGGCCAGGCCTCGCGCCTCGCGAGTCTCGATGGAGTGCAGGCGGTTGGCCTTGAAGGATACCGGCGTCTCCTCTTCGCGTGCCGCATAGACTTCGGCCCATGTCGCCGAGCGACTCGCCAGGGCGAGCACCTGTTCGGCTATATCCTGCATCATCCGCCTCCGATCACGACATCCCGGATGAGAAGGTGGGGGCTGCCCATCGCCACCGGCAGGGGAGCCTGCTCGCCCTTGCCGCAGCCTCCGCCCTCCGACCACTGGAGGTCGTTGCCAATGGCCTCGATGTTGGCCAGGGTCTGGAACACGTTGCCACTGAGGTTCACCCCCCTCAGTGGCTCCTCAAGCCTTCCCCTACGGATGCGGAAGGCCTCCGCTGCGGAGAAGGTGAACATCTCCATGCTCGTCTGCCCGCCGAAGGAGTCTTTCACGTAGACCCCGTCGTCAATGCTGGCGAGCATCTGCTCAAAGGTCGTATCGCCGGGCTCGATGTAGGTGTTGGTCATGCGCACGATCGGTGGGAAGCGGTAGCTGATGCTGCGCGCATTGGCGGAAGGAGGCTCGCCCATGCGGCCTGCCGTCTCGCGGGAGTGCAGCCGGCCAACGAGGACGCCCTCCCGGATCAGATAGGTACGCTGTGCGGGCATCCCCTCCGAGTCGTAGGCATACGAGCCGCGGTGGCCCGGCACGGCAGCCCCGTCGACGATGTTGAGCGGCGGCCCGCCGAAGCGGCGGCCGAGAACCATCAGCTCTCGCAGGCGTGGGTTCTCGTAGACGTGGTCAGCCTCGCTCAGGTGTCCGAAAGCCTCGTGCACAAAGACGCCCGCGAGCCTGGGGTCCACGATGACGGTATAGCTGCCGCCCTTGATGCGTGATGCCGACAGGAGCTCGACGGCTCGGCGGGCGACTGCCTCGACCTCGGCCTGCCGCCCATCGAGCACCGAGAGGTCGCCTTGGGAGCCGACGCTGAGGAAGGCCTGCTCGACCTCCGAGTCCTTTCTCGCTACGGCCACGAGCACGGCCGACAGGTCGAGGACCTCCTGCTCGGTGTAGGTGCCCTCCGAGTTGGCAAAGATGCTCCTGCGGAACAGGTCGTTATAGCGGGCAGCCGTCGTCTGCAGCGGCGCCGAGGCCCAGAGGAGCTCGTTGTACTCCTTGAGCAGGGCGACCTTGTCGTCGACCGAGATGCCTCGCACGTCCTTCCGGGCGCTCGCCCTGACCACGTCCTCGACAACCGGTGCCGGCGCGAGGGTCACAGGCTCGCGGGGGACGAGGCGGGCCTGGTGCACCGCCATCTCGACATACCGCCGGAGGTCGCGCACGTCGTTGAAGGAAGCAAATCCCCAGCCTCCCCGGACGAGTGCGCGAACATTGCCGCCCAGTGAGCGCGAGCGGCCGACTTCTTCCAGCTCGCGGCCACGGAACCGGATGGCCGTCGTCTCGGCTTCTTCGATGCGAATCTCGACATAGTCCGCCCTGTGGCCGCGCAGGGCGTCCTGCAGCAAATCTCGCATGCCGTGTTTCCCTTCTAGGGCCATAGGAAGGCCCTCGTCTCGCTCGGCGGGCTCAGGGCGATCCCCCCACCGCCGCTCGAGTCGGGTGCCGTCCGCCCCATGATCTGTACGCTCCACCGGAACTCGCGCCTGTCCGGATCAGCCTTCAGGCGAAGGTCGGGAGGCACAGTCCAGCTCGTCTCGCTGGTCCACGCGGTCACGGCCTCCTCGCGCGCTGCCGCCCAGTAGCGGAGGGTGACGACGTACACCCCATCGGGTGGCAGCGGCTCCCGATGCCTCCAGGAGAGCACGACTGTGTCCCCCTGTATCACCGCACCATCGGCCGGGGCCCTGAGCTCGACGGCTCCCAGGGCAAAGGTCGCGTTTGGAGCCGGCGAAGGGGTCGCCGCCGGGGAACTGGCAGCCGCCGACGGAGTCTCCGTGGCGCTCGGGGATGGCGTGGGCGTCGGGGTGACCGGTGTCGCCGTCGGGATGCGCGTCGGTGTGGCGCGTGTCTCGGTTGGCGGCGGTGAAGGCGTGAACGGGGCCGGCGTCCGCGGCAGGAGCGAGCTCAGCGACACGTGGGAGAGGCTGGCCACCTGTTGCCGGATCCTGTCGAGGCTGATCACGTCGGTCACCAGATAGTAGCCACCGGCCACGACAGCGAGGCACAGGGCCGACAGGTATAGCGCCCGCCAGCTCGGCTTCAGCTCGGCACCACAGGCCGGACACAATCGGCCTGCGGCAGGAACGCGTCGGCCGCATCGGCGGCAACGCACCATGCCGCGGGGCGGCCTCCCGACGTTTGCGCCGCACACCTGGCAGAAACCGCTCCCCGGCTTGACTGCTGCACCGCAACGCTTGCACCTCATGGCGTGCCCCTTTGGCCCTGCTTCTGCGCTGGCGCTGAGATATGCACCTTGTTCCCGGGCTCTACGGCCCGGGCAGCGGCGTTCCCTGAGCGATACGCACCAGGTCAAAGTAGGAGATGACCAGGAAGAGGGCCAGCAGCAGGACGATCCCCACGAAATGGACCAATCCTTCCTTGCCCGGGTCGATCCGCCGGCCGCGGCGCGCAATCTCGAGCGCCACAAAGACGAGCCGCCCGCCATCGAGAGCCGGAATTGGGAGCAGGTTGATGATGAAGAGGTTGATGCTCAGAAAGGCGGTCCAGTCCACCAGCTGTGCGACCCCAGTCCGGGCGACCTCCGCAGTCATTCGGGCGATGCCGATGGGGCCGGTGAGGTCCGGCGGAATGCTGCCGCGCACCATGGCTACAAGGCCTGCTATGATGGACACGAGGGTCCAGCCGGTGCGCTGCAGCCCCAGCCAGACGGCCTCCCAGGGCGGATAGGCGACCTTGCCGATGGGCTCACCGATGACGATTCCCATGGCGCCCTGGTCTTCGGGATGCACCGAGCGCGGCACAAGGCGTATCGGCTCCTCCAGCACCTGGCCGTCTCGGCGGACCGTGAGGGCGATCTCCTGGTCGAGGCGTGCGTTCACGAGCGCGTGCAGGTCGGGGATGGTGTTGACCGGGGCGCCGTCGATCTCCAGGATCGTATCGCCCGGCCGCAGGCCTGCTCCCGCCGCGGGCGAGCCTGGGGCCACGCCGTAGACGCCCACACCCGGCCCCTCGATGGGTGTCAGCACCCCAATCATCAGGCTGACGGCGAACAGCAGGGCGGCGAGCGCCACATTCATGGCCGGGCCGGCGAACAGGAACGCCGCACGCAGCCAGGGTCCCTTCTGCGCCAGGCTGCGAGGGTCGTTGGGGCTTTCATCGCCGAGAACCCGCACAAAGCCGCCAACGGGAATGGCATTCAGCGTGTACTCTGTGTCGCCGCGCCTGGCAATGCGCACCAGGCGGGGTGGATAGCCCAGACCGAACTCGGCGACACGCACACCAGCGAGCTTGGCGACGGCAAAGTGCCCTAGCTCGTGGACGATCACCACGAGCCCAAAGATCAGCAAAAAAGCCAGCAGGCTAACGGGCATTTCCTCCCAGACCACCTTTGCACGGTCTACGACCCATTATAGCTCACCGGCAGGCCGCTGGCAAGGCGTAGCTGTTCAGACTCGCGTTCAGCGCATGGCATGGAGGCAGGCTGCTGGTAGCCCCGCCCATCGGGATCGGCTTTGCGCCGGCTCGTCGGGGTAGGGGCAACACGTGGCAGACAGCGCTGCCAGGATGCGAGTCTGAACGGTTACGGCAGGGCTACCAGCGTCGTGCCTCCCGCCTCTCCGACGAGGGCCGCTTCCACGCGGCCGGGCTCAGTGCCCGAGAAAATCGAGACCTCCAGGCCCGGCAGGCTCTCGACCAGCTCAAGCATGAGGCGCACCTTGCTGCGCATGCCGCCCGTAACGTCAAACCCTCTCGCACCAGCAAGCTGGTGGGCCGATTCCTGCCAGGCCGCCGGAGTGAGCAGAGGGATGCGCCTCGCCGAAGGGACCCGGTGCGGGTCATCGGTGTAGACGCCGTCGACCTCGCCGGCCAGCAGGATACGCTTCGGCGGGATGCGCCGCGCCAGAAAGGCAAACACCTGCTCGGTGGCGATGATGGCGCAGCCCTGCGTCTCATCGATGGCGACATCGCCGTAGACGACCGGCACCAACCCCCGTTGCAGCAGCACCTCGACCGGCCACGTCGCCAGCTCCTCGAGGCGGCCCTCGCGTGTTCGTGCCGAGGCTGAGGGCTGCAGTGAGGCCGCCGGCACCCCGGCCTCCAGACAGGAATCGACGACCAGGCGGTTCAGGCGGGCGGCGGCCGCGGCCGTCTCGGCGTAGCCGCGCCAGTCCGTCGGGCAGCCGAGGTGAACGCCGTACCGCTCTGCGGCGAAATGTCCGTAGGAGCCGCTGCCGTGGCCGAGCACGAGCCTCAGGCCCGGGCGGGCGCCCAGCCCGCTGACAATCTCGTGGCAGAGGCGCCGGAGCACGTCTAGGCGGGGCGTCTCCCTGCGGGTCTTGTCGGTGATCAGCGATCCGCCAAGCTTGAGGTAGACCGTCTCAGCCTCCAACGACGATCTGCCCTCCTTCCTCGATACGCACCCAGTCGCCAGATCTGATCTGCGCGATATCGATACCGTCGATGACAGGGATATCCGATATGATGGCACCGACGGCCACGATCGGCTCGCAGCGCGCGTTGATGATGGCCGCGGGCGCTAGGCCATTGCGTTTGAGCTGATACAGGACGTACGAGCCGACAGTGCTGCCCTTCCCGGTCGGAAAGACGAGCACGCGGCCGGTGACACTCTGCCCCGAGAGAGGATGCCGGGGGTCGATGATGATGCCTGTCTCGGCGTCGATGCCGCCCAGAAGGCTGATCGGCTCGCTGCTGACGAGCGCCTGCCCACAGGCCTTGCCAGGATGGATCACTCGGCCTCGCAGTACCCGCAACCGAACCTCCAACACAAGCTGCTCTGCCTCACGCCGTTGCCTGCCAGCGCCCCGTGACAGCTGCCTCGATGCAGGCCTCCAGCGGCCCGAAACGCGCGGTGAGGCCGCAATGGGCCGGGGCATAGACGGCCATCTTGGCCGAGTCGGTGGCGAGGACCCGGAACCCGCGGCCGGCCATGGGCATCACGACCAGGCAGGTATCGGCCATGACGCGCGCACCAGCCGACAGAAGCGGCTCGAGGAAGCCGCGGCGCCGCGCCTGCTGAAGGGTGGCGCGGGCAGTCGTGATCCACAGCTCTACTTTCGTCCTCCGCCCGCGGAGCAGACGGGCCACCTGCGCAAGCTCGCCCAGCGAGGCATGCGGGCAACCCACGCTTACCAGGTCGACATAGTCCTCTGTCCCGTTGAGCGCCTCGTAGGCGGGCCGCAGGCTTTCGATCGCGAGCCGGGTCGCCTGTGGTGCGATCAGATCGGGGCGCTCTCTCGTTTCTGGCGTCACGCCCTCGATGTGGCACAGCCCAACGGCGCCACTGGCCGCGGCGGCGGCTGTCAGGCACTTGAGGTGCGGCAGCCACCGGGAGGCTGCGGGGTCCTCGAGGCCAGCCAGGGCCGCCGGCCCGGCGCGGAGGCGGAGGAGCGGCACACCGTCGCCCGCGATTCGTCCAACCAGGTAGCCGAGGGCGCCAAAGTCGGTCGGCCCGTGCAGGGGGCAGGTCACGTCGATGACGTGCGTGGCCCGGCGTGCCTCGTCGAGGTGCAGGCCGTAGCGGGCCGTCTTGCCAAGGATGGCCGCCGCGAGGGCGCTGGGCCCGCCCTCGCGGTTCGTGCGGGCACCGAAGATGCTGTTGGCAAAGGCGACAGCGGAGGATTCGCTCCACGCCAGGTGCTCCCCATGCTGTGGCCGCGTGCCGACCAGGTAGGGGGTGCAGGTGCAGCTCACCGTTACACCGAGGCGCTCGTAGGCCTCGATTACTGCCTGCTGACGGCGGGCGAACGCTTCGGGGATGCCGTGCTCTTGCCAGGCGAGGAGGTCCATGCCCGCGGGGTTCAGCATGCTGGGCACGCGGACGCGCGCCCCAGCCTCGGCCCAGCTTCGCAGGAACTCGAGGCCGGCCTCGCCGAGGTTGCGATAGCTCACGCCTGCGACCTGCACGCTCGAGATGGGCACGAGGTCCCGGGCACCGTAGATTCTGCCGAGAGCCACGACGAGCTGCGCCGCGAGCCGGGCACCCTCGCCGCGCTCTCCGGCCAGGAACTGCTGGTCTGCAGACGAGAGCTGCAACTCGCCCACTGCACAACACTCCGGCATCGCGGCTCACGCCTCGAGGTAGGTCTTGAGGTCGGCCGGCGGGTAGGTCACGCGGGCAAAGCTCTCGCGGTCGGTCGCGCCGGCGGGCGTGTCCCAGGGGATGGTCGCGTCGATCCCCATCTTGGCTGTGGTCGCCTTGCGGCCGGGGGCGTGGTGTGCCGATGGATCCAGCGAGCTGCCGGGCTGTTCAGGGAGGACGACGACGTCCCGGTCAGCCTGGACCCGCGTGGCGATGGCCCACTCGACCTGGGAGGCGTCGAAGGGGTCGATGTCGGCGTCGACGATGACGACGTGCTTGAGGGAGCCGTGGCCGCGGAAGGCCGCCTCGATAGCGCGGCGCCCGTCTTCGGGGTGTTGCTTGTCGATCTGGACGACGGCATGCAGCCAGCTCGCCCCGCCGGGGGTGACGTGAACCCGCAGCGCCCGACACACCCTGGCGACGGCATCAAAGATGGATGGCTCGCGAGGCATGCCCATCAGAAGGCCATGCTCAGGGCCGCCCGGCAGGAGCGCCTGGTATATCGGGTCCCGGCGACGCGTAATATGGTCGATGATGAGTACCGGCTGCTTGCGGACGATGTCGTAGGTCCCGGTGAGGTCGATAAAGGGCCCCTCGGACGCCAGCTCGTGGGTCAGCCGGCCTTCGAGGATGATCTCGCTCTCGGCAGGTACGTCGAGGGGGACGGTCTGGCACCGCACTACCGGCGTGGGGGCGAGCGCCTCGGCGATGTGCAGCTCGTCGACCCCAGCCGGCGGGGACATGGCGGCGGCAACGAGGACCTGAATCGGCGCACCGAGGCACACTGCGACCGGCAGGTCTCTGTCGGTCCTCGTCCAGGCGGTGTGCGTGCCCCGGCCCTCTACCAGCCGCGCTGCAAAGCGGCGCTTGTCGAGCCTCAGCAGGCGGTGAAAGGCCACGTTGGGCCCTGTCTCGGGGTCGGCGACGATGAGGACGCCCGCGGTGACGTAAGGGCCGGCGTCCTGTGGGCCGTGGGTCAGGATGGGCAGGGCCTCGAGATCGACCTCTGGATCGGCTTGCTCCTGACAGGGGGCATGTGCGACTCGGGCCGGTCGCCGCGGGTTGCGGAGGGCGTCGACCAGCCGGGCGGGCAGTCCGTTTGCCGGGGCGTCAAGCCCGAGGGCGATGGTCTCCCTGCCGGCAAGGAGGTTGGCCGCGACGCGCCAGTTTCCCGGCTCGCAGCTCTCAAACAGGACCGGACGCCCGCCGAGCGCGGCGATAACGGCCGCTGCCTCACGGTCGATGGAGACGGGTCTTCTGACGACGGCCAGGTTGCCGCGCCGCGAGAGCTCCCCGAGAAGCTCACGTAGGTTCACCGCTACTCCACCGCCTCGCACACGCCCCGGAGCACCCGGTAGTGATCGAGGTCGCGCGGGACGATCGAGTTGGGGAAGATGGGCTGTGCCTCGGCCAGAACGGCTCGCTCGGAGTGGCGCCGGGAAAGGTGCACCAGGAACAGGCAGTGCACACCGGCTTCCCTGGCCAGGGCAGCGGCCTGCGCGGCAGTGATATGGCCGTACTCGGCGGCCAGCTCTCGCTCGGCCTCCAGGTACGTGGCCTCGATCACCAGGGCGTCGGCGCCCTTCACCGCCTCGACCAGGTCGCTAACCTCGCCGGCATCCCCTACGTAGGCCAGCCTGGTGCCGGGCACGGGCTCTCCGAGGACTTGCTCGGGGTATACGGTGCGCCCGTCCGGCAGCGTAACCGGCTGCCCGGCCACCAGCTGACGCCGCTCCGGTCCGGCCGGTATGCCGAGCGCCGCCGCCTTCTCGGCCAGAAACGGTCGCCGGGTTCGCTCCTGGAAGAGGAAGCCATAGCACCCCGGCCCCCGATGGGTCACCGGGAAGGCGGTGATGGTCATCGTGTCGTCGCTCCAGATGGGGCCTGGTGTAACCTCCACGTAGGAGATGTCCAGGGCTGGCTCTCCGCCGCGCAGCACCACGTCCATCAGGTCGCGCACGCGCTCCAGCGCCCAGCGTCCGCCATAGATGCTGAACTGCGAGATCGCCTCCCAGCGGGCAAAGGTCGAGACGAGCCCGCCCAGCCCGAGGATGTGATCGAGGTGGCCGTGGGTCAGCAGCACCTTGTCCAATCGCTTGAACCCGAGGCCACTGCGGAGGAGCTGACGCTGGGTGCCCTCGCCGCAGTCGACAAGGAAACGCTGGTCCCGGTACATCAGCATGGTTGCCGGCAGGCCGCGCTCGATGGAGGGCGCCGAAGCCGACGTCCCGAGGAAGACGATCTCAAACATGCGACCAACCTCTCAACGGCCCTCGCCGGCGCGTCCGGCACCGGTTGGGGTCGGTTGTTGCGCCACGCTCCGCGGGTCGCGGGCGTACGCCTCCGGCAGGTAGCGTTTGTAGAGCTCCACGTTGTACTCCAGCGGCTCGTGCCGACGGTACTCGTCGAGGGCCGCATAGTCCAGGTCGGCCAGCACGACCTCCTCGCGGTCGAAGGTCTGGGCCTCGGCGAGCACGCCTGAGCCGTCCGGTGTCAGGCCGAGAGGCGCGTAGACGCCGCTCCGACCCTCGAAGACGACGCCGGCAACCCTTCCGACCGCCCCGCAGAAGACGCCGTAGGTCTGGACCTCCTGGACTCGATTCCAGACCCCTCTGGCCTGGGCATGGTGGTTATAGTACGCGTTGTTGGCCGCGGGGTCAATAATGAGCCCGGCGCCGCGGAGCGCGGCGATGCGGGCCGTCTCAAAGTACGTGTGGTCCATGCAGATGGGGAAGGCGAGCCGGCCCGCGGCGGTGTCTACGACGTGGATCTCCTCGCCCGTTGCGTATCCCATGGCTACTTCACTGGGGACGAGGTGGGTCTTGACCTGCCGGGCGAGTATCTGGCCATTTGGACCGAAGAGATAGCCGGCGTTGCACAGGCGGCCGTCGACAAGCTCGATCAGGCTGCCCGCGAGGAGCGTCACCCCGAAGCGCGCTGCCAGCCCAGAGAAGGTGGCGAGGTACACGCGCCGTGCGGCGCGGGCGGTCAACCTGAAGGCCATCGCCATCACGTCGTAGGCGCTGGCCTCCGTTTCCCCGGAGCCATGGGCTTCGGAGCTCCGCGCGAGCCGGTCGGCGAGCAGGCGCGCCCCCGGAAGCAGCCCGACCAGCGGCAGCGATGTATACTCGGGAAAGATGACCAGGGCTGCGCCGGCGGTCACGGCCTCATAGACCCGGCGATGCACGCGCTCGACGAACTCCCGGGCGCTCGAGACGAGGGTGATATCGAGCTGGACGACGGCGATGCGCACGCGCGGGAGCACCGGAGCCGCAGCCTTCTGGCAGGGAAGACGCTCGAGGGCGGCATGCACCAGCCTGGGCCGGGAGCGCCAGGCGAGCCAGGGGAGCAGTGCGGTCGCGAGGCGCTCAGGCGTCGACATCGCTGCCCCTGCTTTCCGGCGCTGCCGCCTCATAGACGGCGGGAAAGTAGCGCGTGTACTGCCGCACGTTGCGCAGAGCGTGGATGGGGTAGGTCTGAAGCAGCCTGGTCAGGGCATCCGGGTCGAGGTCGGCGAGCACGACATCCGGCTCGCCATCGGCCGCGGCTCTGGCCAGCCAGCCATCCTGGCCGGGGGTGATCTCGAGGGGCGCGTGGATCGCCGACCGCCCGCGTTGCCCGGGGCCTGCTGCGAGGGCCTCGATCCCAAAGACCTGGTTCGCCTGCACCTCGCGCCACAGCCGTGAGAGGGCGATCGCCTCGTCAAAGCGAGAGAGCGCTCCCTGGTGTGCGAGGATATCGGCACCCTGCAGGCACAGGATACGGCTCGCCTCCGGGTACAGGATGTCCGCACCGTTGACCAGCCCGACGAGGCCGACCGGCGTGTCGATTGGGGCGAGGTCCCGTCCGCGGGCGAGGCCGGCGGCACGCTCCTCAGGCATCCGGTGCGTCTGAGCCTGCCGGCCAAGCAGCTCGCCCCGAGGGCCAAAGAGCGAGGACACGCGCTCCGGTCCCTCGTGGCCGGGCGCGAGCACTGGTCCGAGGCCGACGATCACCTGCCGGCTTGCTGCGAGCGAGCTTGATAGGGCGTCCAGCGCCTCGGAGAGCTCTCCGCTGGCGCCGGACGCCGCAATATCGAGGGCGAGCACCCGGGCCAGCGCCTCGGATACGCTAGCGGGAAAGATCACCAGCTCTGCCCCGGCCGAAACGGCGTCGGCGAGCGGCGCATCGAGAGACGCTCTGAGCGCATCGAGGCCGGCAAAGGGTCGATTCGCCCACTGTATGGCGGCCACACGAGCCCTACGTTTCATGCCCATGGCTCAGCAGCGCCTCCAGAGCCCGCTTCGCCGGGATGAGCCGGCCCTCACGCCCTACTCACTGCCAACGACCGACTTCCAGGGCCCGTGGATGCCCTCGTCGGTCACGCCATAGTACACCCGGAGCGTGCCATCGCCCATCCGCTGCACGAGGTCGTAGCGGATCCGCCGCCCCTGCTGGTACTTCCGGAGCAGCCCAAGGTTGCCCGACCAGGCAATCTCCGACTCCTTGGGCTCGTGCTTCTCCCTCCGCGAGATGGCGTACTGCCACAGGCGGCGAGCAGAGGCGCGGGTCACGTTGTGGACCTGATTGCCGTTCCGCAGGTCCCGCATGGTGTGGTACAGGATGCCCTTGCGCTCCTCGGTGTGGACAACCTCGACGCCGGTCCGTGGTGGCTCGACGCCTTCCTCCGCCGGGGTGGGCAGCGTGGCACTGGCCGGTTCGGGCTGTGAGGGCTGGCCCGCAGCCTCGGCGACAGGCGAGGGCGCCGGAGCGGGCGTAGCCTCGAGGGAGCGGCGCACGAGCTGGACGATCTCGTCACGGAGGGCGAGGTTGGTCTCGGACTCTTGCCGGACGAAAATGCGGCTTCCCTCGAGGGCATAGGGCATGTTCTCACCGCGAGGTACCACGATGCGCACAACGGGCTTGCCCTCGCTCTGCAGGACGTCGATGGACACTTCGATGGGCGGCGTAATGCGCCTGCTGATCTCGGCCTTGAGCTCTGCGATGGCCTCCTCGGGGTTGCTCACGCCGATGGCCGGTGCTCTGGGGTTGGAGCTGACGCCGACGTACACCGTTCCCCCGTTGGTGTTGGCAAAGGCAACGATGTCACGGAGGATGGCCACGATGCGCCCACCCCTGCGCTCCATGCTCTCATGGAACGACTGGACGATGCTGGCGCCCTGCTCGCGGGCTGCACGGACGTGATCGAAAGGCATGGTCGTGGGCCGGGAGGGACGGGTTCGGGCAAAGTCGTTGCCGAGCAGGGTCGCCTTGATGGCCTCAAAGGAGACCTCGGGGAGCAGCATCTCGGTGCAGCGGTCGCCGACGCCGAGGTTGGTCGGATCGTCGGGGTCGCGCGTCAGGCGGTGGGCATCCGAACCCTGTATGCAGTGCATCCGGCGCGGATACTCGGGCTTGGAGCCGTTGAAGAACGTGGCCGTGGATCGGCGGCGCCGGCTCTCGAGGTCTGTGACCTCGAGAGCGGCAAGGTGTGGGTCCTGGGTATAGGAGATCTTGGTCTGGCCGCCAAAGTCAAAGTCCTGCATGGCCACGCCGTGGGTCGAGTTGGCGTGCGCCGCGATGGCGAGGCCACCCGCCGCCGAGATGATGCGGTAGGCCTGGAGGACGTCAACGGTCGCGCCGATCTCACTGGAGCCGAGGTCGAGCTTGTCGGGCGGTATGCGCAGGTCGAGCAGGATGTGCTCGAGCTCACGTACGGTGGTGCGCTCCGAGAAGATGCCGAGGATGTGAAAGCCCAACGCGGCGGTGAACTCGAAGCCTGGCAGCACCAGCAGCTTCTCTGAGAGCCGCCGGTACTGCTCAAGCTGCTCTTTCTCGGCAGGGCGCAGCCGCTCGAGGCGCTCGAGGAAGAGCAGCTGCTCGATCTCGCGGCGCATCGCGGCGTAGCCCGCTACTGTATTGTGGTCTGTGAAGGCAATGACGTCGAGGCCACGCGCCTCGGCCCGGAGGAGAATGTCCAGGAATGTGGCCTCCGGCTGCTGATAGCAAACAGAGGCGGGAGTGTGGACATGAAGGTCCACCCGCCGCCATTGCATATTCTTCTTCTTGTTGTGTGTCACTCGCTCCTCCAGCGAGGGCGCACTGAGGTGGAATGGGCCAGGTCCCCGCCCGCGCCTGGAGGGTCGACGGTCCACTGAATGGGCGTGAGAGTCTCAAGTGGCGCGCGATCTCTCAGCCCTGCCACCCTGCGCCCCTGGTGCTCAAGAATCAGGCTGGCTGTCTGGTCTTGGTGGTTCGTTTTCTTGAGTGCTTCTTGTCCTTCTCCTCGGGCACAACGGACGGCCGGTCGCCATTCTGGCCATCGGTGAGCGCTGCCGCAAACGCCTGCGAGATCCGGTCTACGAGGACAAAGCGGATCTTCTCTCTGACCTCGGCAGGCACCTCCTCCAGGTCCCTCTCGTTGCGGCGAGGGAGGATCACGGTGGTCAGGCCGGCGCGGCTTGCGGCCAGGACCTTCTCCTTGATGCCTCCGACGGGCAACACCTGTCCGCGC
>JAIMBM010000697.1 GCA_023511475.1 Anaerolineae bacterium | reverse complement strand
CAGAGGTGGGGGCACTCTGGAGTTGCAGCACATCGCGGCTGCTGCTCGGTGTGCTCCGAGCAGCAGTGTCGGCGGGGCGGTCCGCCGAGTGGGCGCCAGGGCGCTATCTCATGCCCCGGGATGCTCTGCAGCCCGACCTATGGGTAATGCATACCGCGCAGTGGGGGCGCCGAATCCAGAATAGGAGGGGAGGACGCCTCCTTCCCCGCCGCTGGGGCGGCGGGGAAGGAGGCGAGGGGGATAGGGTTCCCCTGCCCCAGAACGCGGGAGGCCGCGATTCAGCCGACCTGTCCGCCCCTGAAGGGGGCAAGAGGGAGAGGCGTCCTCGGCGCAGCATCTCAGGACCTCATCTCAGCGATCTCTGGATAGCACCGCGGGTCGCGCTCCGAAAGGCCAGACTCGAGGGGCACGCGGCGGGGGGCAGCCCCACGTTGGCAGCCTTGGCTGCCAACATGCGAGCCTGAGCAATCGCCTGGCATTGCCAGGTTGGCCTGGGCATGCTAGAATCGCGAGGCGAGGTGCCCACAGGGCAGTGTGCCGCTGTGCCTGCGCGGGTAGGCCGACGAGGCAGGCGCTACGCATGTCCGCGCCGCCGGGCCGCGCCGCGAGGGTCATCATGCTTCGCAAGGGCAATATCCCACCCCCTACTTGTAGAAGGAGGGCGTTATGTCCGGCCGTGCACGGAATCTGCTGGTCGCACAGTCCGGCGGGCCTACAGCCGTCATCAACAGCAGCCTGGTTGGCGTTGTCGAGGAGGCCGGTCACTGGCGCGAGATCGGCACCGTCATCGGCGCCGAGCGCGGCATCAAAGGTGTGCTCGAGGAGAGCCTGTTGGACCTCTCGGCCGAAGATGCGGCCACTCTGGCGGCGCTGCGCTACACGCCGTCCGCCGCCCTTGGCACAAGCCGCCACAAGCTGCGGCCGGGGGACCTCGACCGCATCGTAGACGTCTTTGAGAAGTATGACGTGGGGTACTTTTGCTACATCGGCGGCAACGACTCCATGGATACGGCCAGCCGGATCGGTGCGCTGGCACGGGAGAAGGGCTACGATCTCCGCGTCATCGGCATCCCCAAGACGGTCGACAACGACCTGGTAGAAACCGACCACTGCCCGGGATACGGCAGCGCCGCCCGGTTTGTGGCCTCTACCCTGCGCGATGCCGGCCTGGACACAGAGGCCGGCGCCTCGTCTACCCCGGTCAAGATCATCGAGATCATGGGCCGCCATGCGGGGTGGCTCACGGGGGCGAGCGCGCTCGCCCGCGAGCGGCCGGATGCCGCGCCGCAGCTCATCTATCTGCCGGAGCGGCCGGTCACCGTCGAGGACATTATCGGCGACATCGACCGCGTCGTGCGGCGGCTGGGCTACGCTGTCGTCGCCGTGAGCGAGGGCGTGCGGGACCCCGAGGGGAGCTTCTTGGCGGCCGTGTCGGAGGCGGTCGACGCCTTCGGCCATCGGCAGCTCGGTGGCGTGAGTGCCTACCTGGCCAACCGGGTCACTGAGGCCACCGGCCTCAAGGCCCGCTTTGAGAAGCCCGACACGATGCAGCGCGCCTCGACGGCGCTCATCTCGCCCGTCGATGCGGAGGAGGCCTACGAGGCTGGCCGGGCCGCCGTGCGTGCCGTCCTCGAGGGCCATTCCGGCCAGATGGTCAACCTGATCCGCGAGCCGGGCCCCAACTACCGTGTGCGCACGGGCCTCGTGCCGCTCGAGAAGGTAGCCAACCGCGAGCGTCTTCTTCCGCCCGAGTTCATGGCTGACCCGGAGGAAGGCGTGACGGAGGCCTTCCTCGCCTACGCAAGGCCGCTAATCGGACCGCCCTTGCCGCCGCACGGACGTCTGGCGCGGCATCCCATCCGGCGCTGAAGCGCCCGGGGAGGCGCGCCCTCTCGGCCACCCTTCCCTTCAGGGGCGGACAGCCTCCATCGGCCTGTCCAGGCGTAAGGACCCTCCATCGTTCGGCCCCCACCCCTGGGGCATTCCCCGCTTTGCCCGTAGGGCAAAGCGGGGTTAAGCCCCCTATCCCCGCCCCCGCGGCGCGCTGTGCATTACCCATAAGTTGGGCTGCACCGCATCGCGGCGCATGAGATGGCGCCCCGGCGCCCATCCGGGGGGACCGCGCGCCTACACCGGTACTCGGAACACGCCGAGCGGGAGCCGCGATGTGCTGCCACTCGAGACTACCCCCACCCCTACCCCTCCCCCAGGCAGGCGCCGGGCGCCTGCC
>JAIMBM010000696.1 GCA_023511475.1 Anaerolineae bacterium | reverse complement strand
CCCCCTTCCCCGCGGCCGCGGGGAAGGGGGCAGGGGGATGGGGCCATGGCCGGAGAAGGCACTCCGTTCACCGGCACTGCCGCTGGACTCGTCCTCACGCCAGATCCGCGGGGCGACAGCCCCTCAAGTTTCCGCGTATGGGGGCGCCGAGCGAGGGCAGCGACGACGCGAGGCGTGTCACACGCCCCTTCAGGATTCCTGAAACAGGTGATGCGCGGCAAGGCCATGAAAAGGCCAAACTCCAGTAGGGGTGGGGGTATACCGCCGGAAGCGACTCGCCGGGCGAGGACGCCGGCTATCGGCGCCCTCTTCAAGGCAGGAAAAGGAGGCTCATATGGCCAAGCCAACGGTCGGCTTTATCGGCCTCGGCATCATGGGCAAGCCCATGGCCCTCAACGTCCTCAAGGCGGGCTTTTCGCTCGTTGTGCACAACCGCAGCCGCGGCAAGGTCGAGGACCTCGTCGCCGCCGGCGCTCAGGATGGTGGCTCCCCCCGGGGCGTCGCCGAGCGCGCCGAGGTCATCCTCCTCTGCCTGCCGGATGCGCCGGATGTCGAGCAGGTCGTGGCCGGGCCCCGCGGCGTGTTCGAGGGCCTGTCGCCGGGCAAGGTGATCGTGGACATGAGCACGAGCTCGCCCGCGCTGGCCCGCCGCCTCGCCGCTGAGGCCGAGGCCCTCGGAGCAGCGATGCTGGATGCGCCGGTCTCCGGCGGAGAGACAGGTGCGCGCGAGGGAACGCTCTCCATCATGGTCGGTGGAGACGCCGCCGCGCTGGAGCGGGTGATGCCGGTGCTGCAGGCCATGGGCAAGACGATCACCCATATCGGCCCGGCAGGCGCCGGGCAGGTCGCCAAGGCCTGCAACCAGCTGGTTGCCGCGCTCATGGTCGAGGCCGTCGCCGAGGCGATGGTCCTGGCGGTGAAGGCGGGCGTCGACCCGCTGCGGGTGCGACAGGCGCTGCTGGGCGGCGCCGTCTACAGCCGCATCCTGGAGAACCATGGGCTGCGCATGCTGGAGCGCCGCTTTGCTCCGGGCTTTAAAGCGCACCTGCACCACAAGGACCTGAGGATCGCCCTCAGCACGGCCCGGGAGTATGGCGCTCCCCTGCCGGGCACTGCGCTGGTGCATGAGCTGTACGGGTCGCTCGTGGCTGCGGGCCAGGGCGAGATGGACAACTCGGCCCTTATCACCGTCCTCGAGGCGCTAGCCGGGCTGAAGACGGGTGCGTCC
This sequence comes from Anaerolineae bacterium, assembly GCA_023511475.1. Classification (GTDB taxonomy): domain Bacteria; phylum Chloroflexota; class Anaerolineae; order SpSt-313; family SpSt-313; genus SpSt-313. The sequence goes on along the minus strand of JAIMBM010000696.1, from coordinate 1,004 downwards.
CCGCAAGCGGAGTGACGGCCCCTGCGGCGGTCCCGGCCGCCCTAGGCCTCTCGGTCGTTGATGACGATCCGCCGGAACGCTTCGGCGGCGCGCAGGCCTCTGGGGCGCCCCTGCTCGCGCGCCATGCCGCGCAGCCACTCGAGCACGGGCGCGTCACCAACCTGGCTCTTGTGCGCAGCCAGGGCCTTGGCCTTGATCTCGAGGACCGGCTCGATGTCGATCCACACGTTGGGCTCGGCCGCGCCGTGGATGTACACGGCATGCACCCGGTGCGGCTCAAGGCCCTGCGCGAGGAGCTCGGGAAAGATGTAGCGCGTCTCCGCCGAGGGGAAGACGGCATCGAGCGCTGCGGAGCCGGCAGCCCGGTGGTCCGGATGATTCAGGTAGTGGTCGCCGTGAAAGCGGGCGGTCGGGTCGGTAGTGATCACCACCTCGGGCCGGAAGCGGCGTATCTCGCGTGTCAGGTCGCGGCGCAGGGCCAGGGTCGGCTCGAGCGTGCCGTCGGGATAGTCCAGGAAAACCAGCTCCTGCACACCGAGGATGGCACAGGCGGCCCGCTGCTCCTCCTCGCGGATGCGAGCAAGCGCCCACGGCGTGATGCCGGGGTCATTGGTCCCCCTATCCCCTCGTGTACAGAGGCAGTAGCAGATGGCCGAGCCCCTCTGCGCCCACAGGGCAACGGTCCCGGCGACAACGAACTCGGCATCGTCGGGATGGGCCATGATGACCATGGCCCGGGAGGGAATAGCAATCTCGTCTGTCATGTTTGGCCTGCTCAAGAGGTTCAGTCCATGTTGAAGTTTGGCCTTTTCAGGTCCTCGTCCCTCACCACTGCCCCTGCCACTCCTGAGCGGTCGCGTAGCGCGCCTCGCACGGTAGCGCCCCCACCCCAAGACATTCCCTGGCCCCCAGCCCGGGCACGGCGCGCCTCGGCCCTTGCCTGAGGGTACCCCATCCCCCCGGCCCCCCGGCCCCCCCCCCCCCCCCCGGGGGGGGGGGGGGGG
>JAIMBM010000695.1 GCA_023511475.1 Anaerolineae bacterium | reverse complement strand
GGACACCCCTCTACAAAATGAGACGCCCCCTTCCCCACCGCCTCAGCGGCGGGGAAGGGGGCCGGGGGGATGGGGTTCCTCTCTCGCATGGGCCGAGGGACGGCGATTGAGGCAGCCTGTCCGCAGGTGAACGCGTTGGGAGCGGAGCATCGGTGGCGCAAGGGTTCTCGCGTGACCCGACGAGGAGGGGCGCGCCTACCGGCCGGGACACACCCTGCGGCCACTTGCTTTCGCGACCGCCCTGTGTATCATAGGTCCCATGACCATTTATGACAAGACCCTGCGCCTCGCCCACGGCGAGGTGCGTCTACCTGCCTTCCTGCCCGATGCCACGCTCGGCGTCGTCCGCTCCCTCGACGCGGCCGACCTCGAGGCCTGCGGCGTCGAGGCTGTCGTGATGAACACCTTCCACCTCATGCAGCGGCCCGGCTCCTCGACGGTCGAGGCGCTCGGGGGGTTGCACCGCATGTCCGGTTGGAACAAGCCGATTGTGACCGATTCGGGCGGCTTTCAGGCGTACTCCCTCGTCCGCCAGAACCCCCGGCTTGGCCGGCTCAGCGACCGGGGAATCGCCTTCCGGCCCGAAGGAGCGGGTCGCAAGTTCCTTCTCACTCCCGAAAAGACTGTCCAGCTCCAACTCGCCTACGGCGCCGATATAGTCATCTGCCTCGACGACTGCACGCATCCCGAGGCGCCCCTGCCGGTGCAGGAAGAGTCGGTGCGGCGCACCATCGCGTGGGCGCGGCGCGGAAAGGCCGAGTTCGACCGGATAGTGGCCGCAAAGGCGCTTTCCCCGGAGCTTCGCCCGCTGCTTTTCGCCGTCATCCAGGGCGGCGGCTCCCGGGAGCTCAGGCGGCGCTGCGCCGAGGAGCTCCTCGCCATCGGCTTTGACGGCTTTGGCTACGGTGGCTGGCCGCTGGACGAGCAGGGCGAGCTCCTCACCGACATCATCGCCTACACCCGGGAGCTGGTGCCCGCCGCCTACCCCATGCACGGGCTCGGCATCGGCCATCCCCGTTACGTGGCTCGCTGCGCAGCCCTTGGCTATGGCCTTTTCGACAGCGCCCTGCCCACTCGCGACGCGCGGACGGGCCGCCTGTACGTGCTCGACCTCGAGGACGACCCGGCCACGACCGAGGGCTGGCACTCGGTGGTTTATGTCAATGACCAGAAGTACGTCAAGGCCGGGAGGCCCATCGACGAGGCCTGCGACTGCCTCGCCTGCCGGCGCTACTCCCTCGGCTTCCTGCACCACCTCTTCAAGATCGGCGATGCATCCTACCTGCGCCTGGCGACGATCCACAACCTGCGGGCGATGGTCCGCCTGACCTCCCGGCTGCGAGCAGGGCGCGATGGCTGAGCAGGAATCACCGCTGGAGCGGCTCGTCGCGGCCGTCAAGGCCAGCGCCCGGTACCGGCACGTCAGCGCGGCGTTCATCGCCCGGGTCGGCGCCCAGGAGCTGGCGAAGCGCCCCAACCTCAAGGCGGCGATCAAGGCCACCAAAGACCGCCTGCATCAGGTTGGCGGCGCCTACCTGGAGGCGCGGCCGGACTATCGGGCCTGGCTCGAGCGGCTGCGGGCGACCTTCCGCGGGAACCTGGACGACCTCCGGCCACTCTCCCTGGAGATCATGCGGGCCCATGCCTCCACGCGGGAGCGCCTGCCCATCCTCGCCGAGTTCTACAGCTCCATCTTGGGTGCGCTCCCGCCCGTCCGCTCGGTCCTCGACGTCGGCTGTGGGCTGAACCCGCTGGCCCTTCCCTGGATGCCCCTGGCTGGGGGCGCCTCCTACTATGCCTGCGACATCTATGAGGACCTGGTAGCCTTTGTTGGTGAGTTCCTCGGTCTCGTGGGGGTCTCGGGCGGAGCGTGGGTTTGCGACGTGCTCGGCGAGGTGCCTCAGCAGAAGGTGGACGTGGCGCTTGTGCTCAAGCTCATCCCCTGCCTGGAGCAGATCGACCGTGCCGCCGGCCGGCGCCTGCTGGATGGGCTCAACGCCAACCATCTGGTCGTCTCCTTCCCGGCTCAGAGCCTCTGCGGCGTCCGCAAGGGGATGCCCGCGACCTACGAGGCCCGGTTCCATGAGCTGATGGAGGGGCACGATTGGCAGGTCCGTCGCCTCGCGTTCTCCAGTGAATTGGCGTTTTTGGTGAGCAAGTAGTATTATGACCCGGTGCAGCCGGTGAGAGGCATCTACCTCGCCGGCAAGCGGAAATCTGGTGGCAGTATGGTCGTGTGGTG
>JAIMBM010000694.1 GCA_023511475.1 Anaerolineae bacterium | reverse complement strand
GGCCGCCGCCCAGCCTGTCCAACGCAGTCGCAAGGCCCTCGCCTCCCCCGCCCCGGGCGGCCGCCCGGATGGCGCCGCTTCTACGTCCCGGGGCGGCCCGCCGGCGGGCGCCTCCCGCGGGCCGGCCGGCGGGGCGTACGGCCCCTACGGCGAAGATTCCTCACTGGCGGTGCTCACCTCCTGGTAGAGGCGGGCGAACAGGTCCACCAAATCCGGGCCCGGGTCGGCCTTGCGCTTGGTCTTGTAGTACTCGCGGAACAGGTCGGTCGCGGGCCGCTCCCCCAGCCCGCGGTAGGTGTTCCGCTCCCCGCCCTCCGCGAGGGCGACGTCCTCGAAACGCAGGGCGACGACGTGCGGCAACGCGCGGATGCGCTCCACGAGCTCGGTCGGGCTCCCGTCCGGCTGGAGGACCGCCTCGACCCACGCGTCCGCACAGTCCGCGACCTGGGCGAGCACGGCCTCCGCCGTGCCGTTGCGCCGCAGCAGCCATTTCCCTTTACTTAAGGTGACCTGTGAAATGGTAGCCGGCTTCCCCGGACGGGCGTCGATCACGCAGACGCTCTTTTGCTGCTCGCGCTCGCCGAAGTCCATCTGTAAAATCGACCCCGCATACCGCGCCTGGGCTTTCGCCCCCGTAACCGGCTGGGGCTTATGGAGGTGCCCGAGGGCGATATAGTGGACGTGGGGAGGCAGCATCGCCGCGCTGACCGGGAACACGCTGGAACGCCATTCCCCCCCGCCGAATTCACATTCGGCGATGTGCAGGTGCGCGAGGATGAGGGTCACCGCCTGCCGGTCTTGCCGCTGCATTGTTTCCGCGAGGGCGCGGAAATAGTCTTGGACCTTCCCCTGATACGTGCTGAGGCGCACATCCTCGCTCGTCCCGGCCCCTTCCGCCGCGCTGAGCACGAGGTGCGGGTGTAAGTACGGCAGGCAGCCGACGAGCGCCCTTGGCCGTGTTGCAATTAGGAGGAGTTTGTATGCGTACTAGTGAGGAACTGAGAACGGAGGAGGCGCGGGTAGAGACTCCCGTGGAGGTCTTGGCCGCATTTCGCGCGGCCACTGCCCAACCTGACTACTTGACCACGGAGAAGCTGGACTCGATCTTGGGGGGTTGGGGCGTCTTCAATCTGGGTGTTTGGGCGGCCGCCAACGTCATCGCTAAAGAGATTCAGAAGGGCCGCAAGCTGAAGCTTGAGGTCACCGACGAGGCCTTTACCGATGTCGATGAAATAGCTCGTAAATCGGTTAAGGTGTTGATGGATAACGGGGCCGATGCCGCCAACGCCGGCCTCGTCACTGCTTCGCTGCTGTACTGGGCTGGCGTGAATACCCAATGTGGAATCCCCTGCCCCAACCGCAAGCTTGGCGCAGTGGCTCGAATGGCCGCCGGTGTGCCAGCCGGCCGTGTGGCAAACATCCCCACCGAGAAGCTCAACAACAAGATATCGGGGTTCGCCGCCGTTCAGGCGATGTACGACCTTCTGTCGCGCGAGATCGCCGCGCCTTACGACGGCATTCTGGTGCCAGTCGGTGTGGCTGGTAGCCCCGTCACTGGGCACACTCGGCTGGGGGAGGATATCCTCTTTCCGCAACTGGCTCAAAAGCTAGTCAAAGTCGGAGTCCAGGCGATGATGCAGGCCTACAGATCGGTCGGAATCAAGCCGTGCCGATGGATGTCGGGCCTGCTGGCTTGTGCGGCAGCGCTGGAAATTCTTCATCCGGATGCTTACGTGGGCGAGGAATGGGGACCGTTCCTGCAAACCCGTACCCCCTACGTGTGCGGTCTGGCAGCAGTCGAAGCAGCTAACATGCCCGAGAAGATACACATTCGAGGTACCGGGCAGGAGCTCGAGACGGCGAGAGTTCTTGGCGATTTGGCCCTCATTCTTAAGGACAGCGGCACTCCCACAGTGGTCGGAATGATTATGTTCAACGAGACCTGTGCAATCATTCGGGAGGGAGCCATCCTGGGTGTTGGCCGGAGCGGGGGCCCGCTATTGTTGCCTCTCACCCACTGGACCACGTCAGCAGTCCTGGCTCTACATCTTCTGGCCAACAAGGCGGACGAAGCCACGGTGTCGTCAGTCATCGCTCGGACAATGAACGATTTCTTCCAGCCCGAACACGCGACTGTGGCCACCAGTATCCTGGCGCGGCGAGCCCATTTCATCGAGCGGGGGCCGGTCACCCGGGCCGTTATGCGGGCCACCGAGCCTGGCTTAGCCCAGTCTGTGTTCACT
>JAIMBM010000693.1 GCA_023511475.1 Anaerolineae bacterium | reverse complement strand
CCGCGGCTGTACAGCATCGGGCGAGGAGGTACCCGTGATCATCATCCTTAAACAGGGCGTATCGACCCGGGAAATCGCGGATGTCGTCGCGCGGGTCGAGGAGTTGGGCTTCCGGGCGCACCTCTCCCAGGGAGAGGAGCGGACCATCATCGGCGTGATCGGCGACGAGCGCCGGATCGACCCGGCGGTGTTCGAGGTTATGCCTAGCGTCGATCACTGCGTGCCGATCCTGCGCCCCTTCAAGCTCGCCAGCCGCGACATGCGGCCCGAGAACACGGTCGTCCGCCTGAACGGGGTGCGCATCGGCGCCGAGGAGGTCGTCATCATGGCCGGCCCCTGCGCCGTTGAGAGCCGCTCGCAGCTCCTCGAGACCGCCTTTGCGGTGAAGGAGGCCGGCGCGCGGGTGCTGCGCGGCGGAGCCTTCAAACCCCGCACCTCGCCCTACTCCTTCCAGGGGCTGGGCGAGGAGGGCCTCGCACTCCTCGCCGAGGCCCGCGAGGCAACCGGCCTGCCCATCGTTACCGAGGTGATGGCCCCTCACGACGTGCCGCTCGTGGCCGAGCACGCCGACATCCTCCAGATCGGCGCCCGGCAGATGCAGAACTTTTCCCTGCTCCATGCGGCCGGAGAGTCAGGACGGCCGATCCTCCTCAAGCGCGGGATCATGTCGACGATGGAGGAGCTGTTGATGTCGGCAGAGTATATTCTGACTCACGGCAACTTTCGCGTCATGCTCTGCGAGCGGGGTATCCGCACCTTTGAGACCTACACCCGCAATACCCTGGACATCAACGCCGTGCCGATGCTGAAGGAGCTGACGCACCTGCCGGTGATCGTCGACCCGAGCCATGGCACCGGGCAGTGGCGCCTGGTTCCGGCCGTCGCCCGCGCAGCCATCGCTGCCGGCGCCGACGGGCTCCTCATCGAGGTCCATCCTCGCCCCGATCAGGCGCTCTCCGACGGGGGGCAGTCCTTGAAGCCGGAGACCTTCCACCGCCTCGTCCTTGAGGCGCGACGGGTGGCCGAAGCGGTAGGTAGAAAGCTATGACGGCGAACGCACAGCCTCTACCTCTGCGCAGCCCCGACCTCAGGAGCTCCCGTGTGGCGGTCGTCGGCCTTGGCCTCATGGGCGGATCGCTTGCGGCGGCGCTCAAGGCGCGCCAGGCCTGCGCCACGGTGACCGGTATCGCCCGCCGCCCGGCGACCATCGAAGCGGCCTCACGGCTCGGCTACATCGATCACGGCACAACGGACCTCGCGGCAGTCGCCGAGGCCGACATTGTCATCCTCGCCACACCCGTCCGCACGATACTCTCGACCCTTCCGGACCTGGCACCGCTCTTGCCCCCCGGATGCCTGCTCATGGACCTCGGCAGCACCAAAGGTCGGATCGCCCAGGCCATGAATGCGCTCCCCGAGCAGGTACATCCCTGCCCGGCCCATCCCATGTGTGGCAAGGAGGTGGCCGGGCTTGAGGCCGCAGACCCTGACCTGTACGAAGGCAAGACCTTTGTCCTTACGCCCCTTCTGCGTACCCCGCCGGCAGCTGTGGCTCGGGCCGAGGAGCTCGCGCGGGCAGTCGGGGCGGTGCCGCGCCGGCTCGACCCGCGCCGCCACGACCGACTCGTGGCTGTCGGCAGCCACCTGCCCTATCTGCTCGCCCTCGGGCTGGTCGCGACTGCCGAAGAGGTAGGCCGGGAGGATTGCCTCCTGTGGGATGTCGTAGCCAGCGGCTTTCGGGACACCTCGCGCCTTGCGGCCAGCGACGTCCAGATGATGCTGGATGTGCTGATGACCAACTCCACCGCCATCGCGGAGGCCATTGACCGCTTCCGGGAGCAACTGGAGGGGGTCGAGCGACTTCTCGTGGCTGGTGATGAGGCTGAGCTGCAGCGGATCATGCAGGCCGCGGCCATCCGGCGCAGCGCCGCCTTTCGCCCGCGTCTGCAGCAGGCCCCATAGGGGCGCGCAGGGCATGGAGTTGGGCCTTTCGGGGCGCCGCGCCGCGGCGTGCGAGTGCCGCGGCGCCTGCCCGGACACTCAGGGGCGGGCAGGCTGCCTCAAGGGCCGTCGCTGAGCCATTGCGACAGGGGTACCCCATCCCCCTAACCCCCTTCCCCGCCGCGCCAGCGGCGGGGAAGGGGGCGTTTCTTCCTGTGGAGGGGGTGTGCGGGGGGGGGGGGGGGGGGCCGCCGCCCCCCCCCCCCCCACCGGGGGCCCCCCCCCCCCCCGGCGGGGGGGGGGGGGGGGGGGG
>JAIMBM010000692.1 GCA_023511475.1 Anaerolineae bacterium | reverse complement strand
ACCATATCCTACCGGAAAGGTGTCCCTTTTTCAACCCCCTGCGCCAAAAGGCCAAACTCGAGCTGTATTTGGATTCCCCGCCCCCGCCGCGGCGGGGGCGGGGTCAGGGGTGGGGGTACTGCAACTGGCGATGCTCCGAGGCTGCCCGGGCGGAGGGGACTGTCCGCCCCTGAGCCCCGAGCAGGCACCCCGTGCCCGCTCGGGGGAGAGGGTTCCCCGACAAGCCGGTGCAAAGCCGATCCCGACGAGCAGAGCTACCAGCAGCCTGCCTCCGTTCCATGCGCAGAACGCGAGTCTGAACGCGTACCCCGAAGGGTACGCACCTGGGGCGGACGTTGACGAGGTTCGGCAAAGTGCCTAGAATGGCCCCGCGGGCCGCGCTCGCTCTCGCGCGGCCCACCCTGCGCAGCACAGGCAGCATACCTTTCGGCAGACGCAGCCCATTCCGTTCCACATCCCAGGAGGCCCTGTGCGCATCCCAAGCCTCACCGCTCCGGTGCGTGAGCGGCGCCCGTACCTCCGCATGCGCCGGGTGCTGCGAGCCCTCGTCGGCGGGCCTGTTGGAGTCAGTCAGACCGAGCGTAACATCTGGTACCTCTGCGTCGAGGTCGCATGGGCCGGAGTGCTCGGCGCGGCCATCTCGTTCAACTCGGCCTTCGCCGTCCGCCTTGGCGCTTCTGGTGCGCTGGTCGGCGCGCTCACCTCCTTCCCGTGCCTCATCGCCGTGCTCATGCTGATCCCATCGGCACGTTTCCTCGAGTCGCGCAGCGACCGGCGCCCGTGGATTGTCGGGAGCCTCTTTCTGACGCGGCTGGGGTACGCCCTGCTCGCCATCCTGCCCTGGGTGCTGACCCACCGGCGGGCCGAGGCCGCCGTGCTTATCCTCATCGCCGCCACCATCCCCAACACCTTCTTCAGCGCCGCCTGGCAGCCCCTCCTGGCCGATGTCATCCCCCCGCCCGACCGTACTCGGGTCCTCTCGATGCGCATGATCCTCTACAGCGCGATAGTGGCCGGCCTGACCTTCCTCGGCGGCGAGTGGCTCGAGGCGTCCAATCGCTTCGGATGGGCCCGCTTCCCCCTGAACTACCAGGTGCTCTACGCTGTCGGCTTCCTCGGCGCCCTGGTGAGCACCGTCTATGTGGCGAGGATCCAGTTGCCGCGGACGGGACCCGCACCTGACGCGACGGCAGAGTCCCGGAAACCCTTCCTCTCCGATCTCAAGACGATACTGACCGTCGACCGGAGCTATCGCGCGATTGTGCTCGACACCCTCGTGTTCGACGGAGGGGCCTGGCTGGTCGCGCCGCTGTATGTAATCTTCTTTGTGCGCGAGCTGGGTGCAGGCGATGCCTGGATCGGCCTGCACAGCACGCTCAGCAACATCGGCATCATCGCCGGCTATGCGCTCTGGCGACGGGCATTGCGGCGGCTTGGGCACCGCAGGGGGTTGCTCATCTCCGCTCCCCTCGTGGCCTGCCACGCCTTCCTGGTGAGCCTCTTCCCGAACCTCGGGCTTATCCTGGTGTGGGCGGTCCTCGTAAATCTGGCCGTGCCGGGCGTCAACCTGAGCCACTTCAACATCCTGCTCCAGCTCTGCCCGGCCGAGCGACGACCAACCTACATCGCCACCTTCTCCACCATCATCAACGCCATTGCCTTTGTCATGCCCATGGTCGGCGTCGCCCTCGCCGAGGCTCTAGGCATCCGCGCGGTGCTCTTCCTCGGCGGCAGCCTGCGCCTGCTGGGGGCGTTCCTCTTCCGGCTGAACCCGATCACAGTCGATGATGTCGAGATTCGCTAGCGCAGCCTTTCATGGAACTCCAGGCCACCTTGCGACGTCTCACCAGTGGGAGCAGTCGATCTAAGGAGGAACGGAAATGAGAACGCGTCGTCTGGTGCCAGTGTTCGGTTTCGCAGTCGTAGCGCTGCTGGCCGTGGTCGTATCGGTTGCCCTGACAGCCGGAGCAGCCCCCCGGGGTGAGTCAGCTTCCCCGGCGCTCTCCGGTCCCGGGCGCGAGGCGGCCGAGCGGGCACGGGCCGACCTGTCCGAGCGGCTCGGGATCGCACCTGAGAAGATCGAGGTTGTTTCCTGCCAGCCGCACACCTGGCCGGATGCCAGCCTCGATCTCCCAGAGCCTGGCATGGTCTATGCACAGGTGCTGACGGATGGCTTTATCGTCACGCTACGCGCCGAGGGCAAGGACTATGTCTACCATGTCGCGGGCGAAGCGGTCAGACCCAAGCCCGCTACCTC
>JAIMBM010000691.1 GCA_023511475.1 Anaerolineae bacterium | reverse complement strand
GCAGCCCGAACGCCAACCGTCGATCTGCGTCGACGGGGAACGGGCCCCGCCCGCGGAGGCGGGCGGTTGGCGCCGCAGGCGCCTCCGGCGCGCGAAGCGCGTGCGATGCGATCTCATTCATCCTCGAGGACGATGATCCGGTCGGCGCTGCGGATGGTGCGCAGCCGATGGACGATGACGGGCGCAGTCCGATCTTTCAGGACCGATTCCAGCACTTGCTGGATAAGGTACTCGGCCTCGGCGTCGGCCGATGAGGTAGCTTCGTCGAGGATAAGGATGCACGGGTTGACGAGGATCGCCCGCGCCAGGGCAAGCCGTTGCTTCTGCCCGCCGCTCAGGCGCACGCCTCGGTCGCCGGTCTCCGTGGCACAGCCGTTGGGCAGCTCAAGTCGTGGGCGTAAGCGGCCCTGGAGGCGGCGATCAACTCCTCGTCGGTCGCGTCGGGCTTGCCGTAGAGGAGGTTCTCGCGCAGGGTCGTGTTGAACAGGAACGTATCTTGCAGCACGACGGCGAGGTGCCGCCGCAGCGAGGCCAGCCTGACCTTGCGCAGGTCGTGCCCATTCAGTTTGACCGGGCCGGAGGTTGGGTCGTAGAAGCGGCAGATCAGATTGGCGATGGAGGTCTTGCCGGCGCCCGAGGGGCCGACGAGCGCAACCATCTTTCCCGGGCGGCAGAAAACGCTCGCTTGACAGGAGCGAGGCCTCCGCGTACAATTGGTTTGTCACCTTGAGCACATTATCCACACTCAGCAGAGGTATAGCGCGCGGCACGGGTAATGCTCAAGGTCAGGCAGGCAGGCAGACGACGCCGTCTCCCAGGGGGCCGGCCCCAGAGGCCGGCAGGCTGTCTGAGTTGGCAGCAAGTGTCGAGGACGCCCACACCGCTCCATGGAAGGAGCGGCTGCGGGCGTTTTGTGTTTCTGGTGGCACACCCCCAGGCCTATGCGAGCAGGAGGGCACGGAAATGGCTGAGCTCTGGATCGACGATACGACTCTGCGGGATGGCGAGCAGACCGCTGGCGTGGTCTTTGCCAACAGCGAAAAGGTCCGCATCGCCCAGTTGCTCGCCGAGGTCGGCGTCCCTCAGATCGAGGTGGGCATCCCGGCGATGGGCGGTGACGAGCTGGAAGCCATCAAGGAGATCGTGGCTCTCGACCTGCCCGCCAGCATTCTGACCTGGAACCGTGCCGTCATCTCCGACATCGAAGCCTCGATCAGCACCGGCGCAAAGGCGGTCGCGATCTCCATCTCAGCCTCCGACATCCACATCGAGCACAAGCTGCGGCGCGACCGCGCCTGGGTGTTGGAGAGCATCAAGCGGAGCGTCGACTTTGCCAAATCGCACGGCCTCTACGTCTCGCTGAACGCGGAGGACGCGTCACGGGCCGACATGGAGTTCCTTTTCCAGTTCGCGCGCGCCGGCAAGGAATACGGCGCTGACAGGCTCCGCTTCTGCGACACGCTGGGCATCCTCGATCCCTTCCAGACCTACGAGCGGGTGAAGGCGCTCATCGATGAGGTGGGTATCGCCGTTGAGATGCACACCCACAACGACTTTGGCCTGGCCACTGCCAACGCGCTTGCGGGCGTGCGGGCCGGCGCGACGTATGTGAACGTGACGGTCAACGGCCTCGGGGAGCGCGCAGGGAATGCCGCGCTCGAAGAGGTCGTGATGGCTCTCAAGCACATCATGGGGCGCGACCTCGGCATCCATACCAGCCGCCTGCGCGAGCTCTCCGAGTACGTTTCCCGCGCCGCCGGCCGGCCCTTGCCTGTAAGTAAGGCCATCGTCGGGGATAACGTCTTTGCCCACGAGTCTGGCATCCACGCCGACGGAGTACTGAAGGACCCGCGCAACTATGAGGCGTTCTCGCCCGAAGCCGTCGGCCTGACGCGGCAGCTGGTGATCGGCAAGCACTCGGGCAGCAAGATGGTCAAGTTCAAGTTCAGAGAGTTCGGCATCGAGCTGACCGACGAGCAGGCCGACGAGATTCTCGCTCGCGCCCGCCGCATGGCCGTTCAGGTCAAGCGCTCGCTCTTCGACAAGGAGTTGATGTACATCTATCAGGACTATCTCCGCGGCAACGGCAAGTCCTGACGCCTCTTGCACCACGGGCAATCGTAGTCTGGCCCTGCCCCCGCTCTCTCCCCGGCGCACCGTCTGCGCCGGGGAGAGGTTCTCTTCCTGAAGGTTCTGCTCCTCGTTTCTCGATGCACTGCAGGTCTGGAGGAGTTCGCGCTCAGCCACGGTATGGCCAGCCCCTCCCCCCGCCCCC
>JAIMBM010000690.1 GCA_023511475.1 Anaerolineae bacterium | reverse complement strand
GCGTCCGCCTCGGGGAGGGGCGCGGGGTGGGGTTAGCACGACAGCGGCAGCCGGGACCGCCAGCAGGCGAGTCTGGACCGCCACCCTGTTACCTGCTCTTGTCCTCGGGCGGGGTCCGCGTCTTGCTAGGTAGCCCCGGAGCGTGCACGGGGGTACCGTGGATGCGCGTACTTATCGCAGCGCAGACCTATCGGCCGGCGACCAATGGAGCGGCGGTCTTTACACTAAACCTGGCTGAGGGGTTGGTGCGGGCGGGGCACGAGGTCGTCGTCCTTGTGCCCTCAGATCGCATGCGGGCCTATCGTACTATCTGCAACGGCGTGCGAATCGAGGCCGTGCGTGCCTTTCCGCTCGTGCCCCTCTATTCCGACGTGTACGTGACTCTGGGGGCGGGGCGGCAGGTGGCGCGCCTCCTGCAGTCGCTGGGTCCGGACGTGGTGCACATCCAGGATCACTACCCTTTGAGCCGGGCGGTGCTCGCGGCCGCGCTCAGGCATGGGCTGCCGGTCGTGGCCACGAACCACTTTCTCCCTGAGAATGTGGTCCACCATGTGCCGGTCTTGCGCCGTGTGCGCAGGCTGCTGGACCCGCTGCTCTGGGGCATGGTGCTGGATGTGTTCAACAGGGCTGATGTTGTCACCTCACCGACAGAGACGGCAGTCCGCATCCTCCGCCAGCAGGGCCTGTGGCCGCCCGCCCAGGCGATCTCCTGCGGCGTTGACCTCGAGCGGTTCTGGCGCGCTGGCACCGTCGATCGGGCGGCTGTGCGCCGGCGCTACGGCCTCGATCCCCGGCGCACGCTCTTCCTCTACCTTGGCCGACTCGACCCCGAAAAGCGCCTCGACGTGTTGCTGCACGCGCTGCAGCGCGTCCGGAGAGCGGACCTGCAGCTTGCCCTTGCCGGCCGGGGCAGGCGCACGAGGTCGCTGCGACGGATGGCCTCCAGGCTGGGCCTGGACGGGCAGGTGGTCTTTACCGGCTATGTGCCCGGGGAGGACCTGCCAGCGCTGCTGACCAGTGCCGATGTGTTCGCCATGCCGAGCGAGGCCGAGCTCCAGAGCATTGCCACCTTGGAGGCCATGGCCACGGGCCGACCTGTGCTGGCCGCCGACGCACGTGCACTGCCCGAGTTGGTGTGGGAGGGCATCAACGGGCGGCTCTTCCGCTCCGGCGACCCCGACGATGCAGCGCGCTGCATGGCCCGGCTGCTGGAAGAGCGGCACCGCTGGGCCGAGATGGGTGCCGCCAGCCGCATCCTCGCCTGCGGGCACAGCATGGAGAGCACGATCCGCCGCTATGAGGAGCTCTACCGCAGCCTCTTTAGCAGCAAGGCCCACGGTCGCCCCTGAACGGACCCCTGCAAGCCCTGCAGCATAGGGAATGGCGCGAAGGGTGACCTGTGCATCCACGTCCGATCACCCTCTCTGCCGCAGCAGGAAGAGAAGCAGCCCCACGCCCAGCACAGTGCCGACAACCAGCAGCGAGCTCAAGGGGAGTGACGCGGTCAGGACCAGGCAAGCGACCGCCCCGAGCGCAGAGACGGCCCGCGGATACAGCCGCTGCTCTCCCGGCAGGCGCAGCGCCGTCGCGTTGGTGATGGCGTAGTAGAGGAGCAGGCTAAGGCTGCTTGCTGCGAGGGCCGGCGTGAGGTCGACCGTGGCCGAAAGGACGATGACCATGGCTCCGACAACGAGGAGGGCACGGAGCGGAACGCCGCGCGACGTTACGGCGCTGAGGCCGCGGGGCAGGTCACCGTGGCGGGCCATGGCGAACGCGAGGCGGGAGAGGCCCCAGAACTCGGTCAGCAGCACGGTAGCCGTGGTCACGACCGCACCCGCCGATATGAGGTTCGGCGCCCATGGGAAGCCGGTCGTTGCGATGGCGTCCCGGAGAGGAGCGCTACTCGCCGCCAGCTCTGCCGCGCCGAGAAGGCGCAGGGCCGCGGTGGCTACAAGGAGGTAGAGGACGGTCGATGCAGCCAACGCCGAGACCACCGCTCGCGGCAGGTCTCGCCTCGGGTCCCGAAGCTCCTCTACTACTGTGACCGGTCGCGCATAGCCGGTGAAGGCAAAGAAGAGCAGGGCCGTTGCCTGAAACAGGCCCCCTGCGGCTGGCAGCCGGGAAGCCGGCATGCTGCCTGTGGGAGAGAGTATCGCAAGGACGACGAAGACGAGCAGCACGCCGACTTTGAGGGCGACCAGGACGCTGTTGACGTGGCGCGAAATATCGACACCCGCGGCATTGACGGCCAGTACGGCAACTCCAAGACCTGCGGAA
>JAIMBM010000689.1 GCA_023511475.1 Anaerolineae bacterium | reverse complement strand
CCTTCGGCCTCGGCGCCGCGGGCGTTCGCCGCCGCCGGCAGCCCGATGAAGGTAGCCTTGCCGTCGAGCGCCTTGAGCGCCTTCAGCGCGCTTTCCTGCAGCCCGGCGCCATAGATGACCACCGGCGAGCTGGCATCGGCGACGACCTCGACCACCTTCGCCGCCTCAGCAGAAGGCACGCTCAGCGTGGCGAATGGCTGCAGGTACTCGCCGCCGCCATCGACCAGGAAGAGCCTCGCCCCGTGGTCCAGCGCCCGGCGGATCCGGTACGCCACCACCCGGTGTGTCTCAGCCGGGTCCGCGCCCGCCACCACGATCGCATCGGCTCCTTCGAGGTCGGCCAGCGTGCCCGGCTTGCCGTAGCCCAGCACCGGCAGAGGCTTGCCCCAGGTGCCGGCGAGCGCGAAGGTCCTCGCGAGCGCCCGGAAGGTCTCATTCATCGCCCGGCCTGTCGCTATGGCGCCAGAGGTCCTGGCTTTGCAGAAGCCAGCAACGGTGGCCTCCATGGCCGTGTCCCAGTCCGTCTCGACAAGCGCCCCGTTGCGGCGTACCAGTGGCTGGGTGAGCCGAGGCCGCACCTCTTCGAGCTGCTCAAAGCGCCCCGTCACGCACAAGAGGCCCCGAGAGGGCTCGGCATCCCAGTCGCTCTCGATGCGCACGATATGCCCGGCACGGTGCACGACCACGACTCCGCAACCCACGGCACAGCCCACGCAGACGTTCCTGGAGAGCTGGACATCGCCCCGGCTCACGCGGCCCCGGTAGGCCGACTTGCGGTCGATCAGTGCGCCGGTCGGGCACACTTGCAAGCAGGTGCCGCAGGAGACGCAGGTCGACTGCCCAAAGGGAACATCCAGGTCCGCCGAGACCATGGTCTTCGAGCCTCGCTGGCGCGTGCCCAGCGTGTGGTTGGCCACGATCTCCTCGCAGGCCCGGATGCAGCGCCGGCAGAGGACGCAGCGGTTGTGATCCAGCAGGAAATAGCGCCGCGAGCCATCGACCGGCATCGGTTCGAACGGTCGGTCGTAGATCCACTGGTCCAGGCCATAGCGGTAGGCCAGCGCCTGCAGCTCGCAGTCGCCGCTCATCTGGCAGTACATGCAGTAGTGATTGCGCTCCGAGAAGAGCAACTGCAACACGAACTTGCGGGCTGCCACGACCTTGGGCGACTCGGTCTGCACCTCCATCCCCTCAGTCACCGGGAAGGTGCAGGCGGGCTGCAGCGCGCGCTGCTTGGCCACCTCCACCAGGCACATGCGGCACGCGCCGATATCCGAGATGGCCGGGTGATGGCAGAGGGTCGGGATGTCGATCCCCGCCTGCTTCGCGGCCTGCAGGACCGTCATCCCCGGCTCGACTGTCAGCTCACGACCGTTGATGGTGATGTGGACCATCTCAGTTCTCCTCCGCCCGCTGGCTCGCCATGTACTCTTCGTACTCAAGGTCGCAGCGCAGGCAGCGCCGGGCTTCGTTGCGGGCTGTCTCCTCGTCGAACCCCAGCTCAACCTCATCAAAGTTGTGGGCGCGTGCGGCCGGTTCCTGCATGGGCATCTGAGCGCGGCGCGCCTCGGCATAGTCATCCATGCTGTAGGTCAGCTCGGCCGTCCGGTATGGAACCATCTGCCGCGCGTTGACGACCGGCTTGCCCCGCAGGTAGGCGTCCACCGCCAGTGCCACCTGGTTCCCCTGCGCAACAGCCTCGATGACCGTTGCCGGCCCAAGGACCGCGTCTCCGGCGGCAAAGACGCCGTCGCGGCTGGTCGCCAGATGCTCGTTGACGCGGAAGGTCGAGTCGCGGTTGGTCTCCGGCGCGTCGCCGTTCAGGCAGGAGAGGTCCACACCCTGCCCAACCGCCGGAATGACCACCTCAGCCGGGATGAGGAACTCGGAGCCCTCCAGCGGCACAGGCCTGCGTCGTCCGCTCTCGTCGAAGGGACCAAGCTCCTGCGCCTGGCACTCCACACCGGTGACCTTGCCGTTTTCGCCTACCAGCCGCAGGGGAATGGTCATCCACAGGAAGTGAACGCCCTCCTCCTTGGCGTTCTTGCGCTCCTCGGCGCGGCCCAGCATCTCTGCCTCCGTGCGGCGGTACATGCAGGTGACTTCTTCGGCACCCAAGCGGCGGGCGGTCCGCACGCAGTCCATCGAGGTATCGCCACCGCCGATGACGACCACGCGGCGGGCAGGAGGCAGCGGTGCACGCAAGCGTTCGGGCAGCGCTTCGGGCGGGAGGTTGCCGCGCACCAAGTACTCCGTCGCCTCGTAGACCCCTTCGAGG
>JAIMBM010000688.1 GCA_023511475.1 Anaerolineae bacterium | reverse complement strand
TATTCACGGAGCTGCGCTTCGGACTTAGGTATCCCGTGTAGTCGCGCATCGGCGCTCTTGGCGAACGCCACAAGATAGTCGTGCGAAGTCGCAAGGTACTTGTCCTGCGCGCGGCCTTTCGGGTTCGTTTGTACCGAAACAATGCCAATTCGCTGTGGGAATACGGTGTCGAGTACCTTGATCAAGTTATCTAGCTCACCATCGTCGATACTGCTGAAGAGAAAACCTTCGCGCCCAACGAGGCGACTGGCCAAGCAAACGCGATTATGGACCATCACCATCCACGATGAGTGCCGGTAGTCGTCGCGATAGAGAAAGCCATCGTTGCCCGTGTTGTATGGGGGGTCGATGTAGATGCACTTGACCTGCTCCCTGTACCGCTCGAGGAGCAGGTTGAGGGCCTGATAGTTCTCGCCGTGCACGAGGAGGCCATCGGTAGCCTCGTCGAGGTCGTCGAAGGGGAGCGCCTCGAGGAGCCGCCGCACAAAATCGCGGGAGTAGTGCCGGGTGTGCACCGGCAGGGTGGGATGGGCGGCGAGAAAGGCCTCGTCGATGGCCCCCTCGGGGTTGAGGAGGTTGCGCTCTGCCTGCAGCCCGTACCAGGCCCGCCACTCCTCCTGCTGCGCGGCGTTGGCCACCACCTCCGGCCAGAGCTCGCGCGGCACATGCTGCAGCGGGATGAGATAGTCGGTCTCCAGCACGAACTTGCGCTTCTCAAAGAGCGCCTTCTCGGCATCCTCGATGGCGGCGAGGAACTCGATCAGCCGCCCGGCGAGCGCCCGGAAGGCGCGGAGCATCCGCCGCTTGGCGTCGAGGGCGACCTCATCCGCCTCGAGGTCGAGCACGTGCAGGACCTGGTCCTTGATGTAGAACTCGAGCTCGCGCGTCAAAAAGCCCCGCAGGTCCTTGTGAATGAAAAAGTCGCTGGTGCTGCGCCGGCAAAAGTGGCGCAGCCGCCGCAGGAGCAGGGGCTGCTCCGGCTCGTCCGCCCGCCGCGCCTCGTCGGTGCGCTGGTCCGCACCGAGAAGGTTGCGCAGGTTCTCCTCGGGCACCGCGGCGAGGATGGCCGGGAGCGCCTCGGCGAGGATGGCCTCCTGCGCCTTGCTGTTGGCGCCATAGCGCTCGGCCTCCTCCGGCGTCGGCAGCCGGTACTCGAAGGGCACCGTCAGCTCCCGACGGTCGGCGTCATAGGCCACGAGGTCGGGACGGGGGAAGAAGAAGCGGGTGCTGCCCTTGGTGTTATCCTTGGGGATCGAGGCCTCGGTCAGGACAAAGCGCACCCGGTACTCGCCGAACAGGTTCCCGGCGCGGAAGGCATAGTCGCGGAGGCGCTCGGCGGTCTTGACATAGTGCTGCTCCCGGTTGGCCCAGTGGAAAAAGACCTCCTCGCCGTTGTAGGGCACGGCATAGGCCTCGCGGGCACCATAGCGCCGTCGGGGGATAAAGTCGCCATCCTCATAGTACCGCCCGAAGAAGCTGACGAGGTGGTTGTAGACCTCGGTCTTGTGCGCCTCGCTGACCTCGATGGCGGCCAGCCGTCGGCGCGCCTCGGCGTACCGTTGCGCGAGGGGCGTGCCGCGCACGTCCGCGGCAACATCGCCGCTGGCGAGGAGGGCCTCGTCCCCGAGATGCTGGCGGACCTGTGCGGCCAGCTCCTGCACCTTTCGGCGGGCCAGCTCGAGGTCCGCGGCTGTGACGTTCGCAAAGGCGGCATCGACTTCCCGCGGCAGCTGCTCGGTGATGAACTCCTCGATCTCGCGCTGGCGGAGGTGAAAGAGCCGGTAGAGGCCAAAGTCGAGATCGGCCAGGTCGAGCTGGAAAAGCTCGCGCAGCAGCGCCTGCAGCGTCTCAAGGTGCGTCGTCATCGCCACTCCTCCAGCACGGTGTCCGGCCCGCCGTCGGCCGCCGGGCAGAGCCTGTGTAGATGAGGATTATAGCGGGGAGGACGGGCGTGTCAATGGAGGGGTCGGGTCGGGTATATCCCACAATCGTCGGTGCATTTCGGGACTGAGTGGTACGTGTGGGTTCCACAGTTTCGTCACGCCAATTGCACTGCCAGGTACGACACGTCTGCCGCCTGCGGCAGGAAAAGCTCACTGGCAGACCGCTCGTGCGAACTGAACCCGGCAGGGAAATGGGGGCTTGTCCGTCACCCTGTCATTGCGAGCCAGCCCGCAGGGCTGGCGAAGCAATCTCGCCTCGCGTCTCGCGGGATTGCATCGGCGGCTGACGCCGCCTCGCAATGACGGGGCGCGGGCGTTCGCCACTGCGACGGTGGTCGCTTCGGGGC
>JAIMBM010000069.1 GCA_023511475.1 Anaerolineae bacterium | reverse complement strand
CCACCACCCGGCGCGAGGCCTGGCGCGTGCTGCGCGCCCGGAACCGGGAGCCGGCCGACCCGGCCGCGCTCGACTCCCAGATGTTGGCTGTGGGGGAGGCTCCGGCTGCACGTCTGGAGGAGAGCTTGCTGGCGGACCGTACCCTGGTGCGCGAGGCGATGGTGCAGCTGGGCGGGCGTTGCCGGGACCTGCTCAACCTGCTGTACTTCGAGGCGGAATCTCCCTCTTACGAAGAGATCAGCCGCCGCCTCCGCATGCCCATAGGCAGCATCGGCCCGACGCGCGCCCGCTGTCTGGCCAAGCTGCGCGAGATCCTCAAGAGAATGGGGATGGGCGAAGCATGAACTCCCATCCGGTGAGTTTCGAAGACCTGGCCGACTGGCTGGATGGCCGCCTGGAACCCGATGTGCGCGAGAGCGTCGAGGCCCACCTCAAGGCTGGCTGCGCCACATGCGAAGCCGACCTCCGGTTTCTGCGCCGGTTCCGCGAGGCAGCCCGGTTCGAGGGCGAGAGAGAGCCTGCCGGAGCGCTCGTGGCACGCGTCAAGGCCAGCTACCGCCAGCGCGTCCGCCGGGCGCCGCGCCCGTGGCTGCGGTTGCGTTTGGGCACGGCCATGGCCGTCACCGTCGCCATGCTCCTCCTGGCCGGCCTGCTGCAGGTGCCCTTTGTTCGGGCCGGGGAGGCGACTCTCGCGGGGCCGGCTGTCGGCGTCGTAACGCGGCAGGGCTCCGAGGCCTCCTGGCAGCCCGCCGGCGGACGTGAACGCCTGTCGGAGGGAGGCGCCGTGCGCGCCGAGGCGGGCGCTCTGCTCCGTCTCTTCGACGGGAGCACCGTGGAAGCGCAGCCGGGGACCGAGCTTGCGCTGGTCAGCCTGCGCTCTGCGATCTGGGGCACGGGGCGACGGGTGACGATCGCACAGCTCAGTGGTCAGGTCCTGTACGACGTCCCGAGACGCATCGGCCCCCTGGAGGCGTTCTCGGTACGCACACCTTCGGCCCTCATCACGGTGCAGGGAACCCGGTTCACGGTCTCCGTCAGCAATGCAGGCGAGACGACCGTAGTGGTGCTCGCAGGGCTGGTGACCGCCAGCGCCGGAGGCTCGCGACTGCGCGTGCGAGCCGGTGAGGCCGCGGCCGTTTCGGCCGGCGGCGCCATTCGCCTGCACGGAGGCGGCGCGGAGGAGGGTGGAAGTGCAGGCGAGGCAACGCCTCACCCCTCGTCCGGCGCCGTCGGATCGGGGCAAGGTCCGCAACCCTGGTCGGGCCCCTTCCTGTCACCCACTCCGCAGCCATCCGGCCCCGAGCAGGGCCGCACGGGGCCGAGCGACCCATCGGCCACGGCTCCCGGACCTGGAGCACAGGGGACCCGAGCCCCCGACCCCGTCGGTCCCGCACCCTCACCGACGGTCACACGCCGGGCCAACGACAGCTCGGCGCCGATCCAGGGGCCGCGTGCGACAGAGCCCCATGGCGGGAATGTATCAAAGAAAGCGACCCGGCCCTCTTGATTGCTGCAGCGCAAGCCTGCACGGACGAACGAAGCCAGAAGGAGGGCAACATGAGAAGGTCAAGATGGTTACTGACACTCGGGCTGGTACTCGCAACCTGCGTCTCCATGCTGGCCGCACCGCTGGCGGCTTCGGCAGCGGGCAAGGGCCCGGCCCGGCTCGTCTTCTTTGGCGAGGTCGAGAGCTGCCCCTTGGACGGCGGCCCGGGCCTCTGGAGCATCGGTGGACGCGAGGTCACGGTAGCTGAGACAACCCGCTTCGTCGAGACCTGGGGAGAGGCCGGCGTTGGCGCCTTCGTCCTGGTCAACGCCCGGGTGCTTGAAGACGGCACCCTCGAGGCCGCCCTCATCCATGTGCAGCCGCCGTTCTTCCGCTCCATCTGTCGCTTCGGGCGGACCGTTGCGCAGCAGGTAGCCTTCCGACAGCGGGGTGGTGCTCAGAGCCAGGAGAGGACCCAGGCCCAGACCCGCGACCACCTCCGCACCCAGGAGCAGACCCAGACCCGCCTCCAGCTTCAGGATCAGACCCGCTCTCAGGAGCAGGACCGGGCCCGCACTCAGACCCAACTGCAACTGCGGGATCA
The DNA here is from genome assembly GCA_023511475.1 of Anaerolineae bacterium. Classification (GTDB taxonomy): domain Bacteria; phylum Chloroflexota; class Anaerolineae; order SpSt-313; family SpSt-313; genus SpSt-313. The sequence goes on along the minus strand of JAIMBM010000069.1, from coordinate 7,430 downwards.
GTCCTGCCTCCAGGACCAGGCCCGCACCCAGGCGCAGCAGCAACTCCAGGACCAGACCCGGTCCATGACTCAGGACTCTGCCTCTCTTCAAAGTCAGATCCATGAGGAGGAGAGGACCCGCACCGAGACCAGGGCTGGCGCCCGGCAAGGGAACAGCGGCTGATCCCCCACACCCAGGCGCCGGGACGAGCAGGGGCGCGGTGGCTGCGCAGCCGCCGCGCCCCTGCGAGCAGGCAGATCCTCGCGCTGTGCTCGCTTCCTGTAGCGCCGCGAGGCGGGCAAAGCCAGCAAGAGCGCCGGCTCAGGCGTGGCGGCACCCGACGCCCAGACGCAACTGCCACACCCTCACCATCGCCTCGAGGAAGATTCGCACCGACATCTTGGAGCGGCCCGCTCGCCGGTCCACAAAGGTTATTGGCACCTCGACCATGCGAAAGCCCCTCTGATAGCAGCGGTACTTGAGCTCGATCTGGAACGAGTAGCCGTTCGAGAGGATCGTGTCCAGGCCGATAGACTCCAGCACCTCGCGCCGGTAGCCGTTGAAGCCCCCTGTGCAGTCGCGGATCGGCATCCCCAGGATGGTCCGGGCGTACAGGGACCCACCACGGCTGATCACCTGCCGTAGAATCCCCCAGTTCACCGTCCCACCACCAGGCACATATCGCGAGCCGACGACCACGTCGTGGTCCTCCAATGCCCTCAGTAGCGAGGGCAGCCGCGCCGGGTCGTGGGAGAGGTCCGCGTCCATCTGGAAGACGTTTTCCACGCCCTGCGCGAGGGCATACTTGAACCCCGTGACGTAGGCACTGCCCAACCCGAGCCGGCCCGGCCTGTGGATCACGCGGACGCGCTCCCATCGCCGGCCCAGCTCGTCCGCGAGCTCGCCGGTCCCGTCGGGAGAGGCATCGTCGACAATGGTCAGCCAGAACTCTTGCTTCAGCGCCAGAATCTGGCCGGCCACCTGCTCCAGGTTCTCCCGCTCGTTGTACGTGGGCATGATGATCATGTTGGGCATCGGTCTACCTCAGGGCGCCCGTGGGCGGTGGACCGCCAACCGCAGGATACCGGCGGAACTGGTTGCGGAGGCGGTGGGCATTATCGTCCCGACTGCCCGTAGTGTCAACATTACGCTTCTGTACCTCCAGCAGACCGCCACCCAAGCCACGCTCTTTGACAGGGATTCGCTCGAGGTGCTATTATCCCTTCCACCAATCCGAGGCCCGGGCCGCGCCCAGGGGCATGGGCCTCCAGACTCGGGGATGTCGCAGACCATGGCCAAAGCTGGAGTCTCACCTGCTCTGAGGGACGCCCCGGAGGGACGGAAGACAGCCACCTCAGGCGCGCGTTGGGCTGCCGTGATCATGCTCCTTGCCGGGTTGCTTCTGCGGTGCTCGGGGCTCGCTGCAATGGAGGGCATGCTCAGCTTCGACGAGGCCTACAACGGCCTTGACGCGCTGTCCCTCCTGCGCTCTCCTCGCCTCACCCCGTTTTTGACGGCCAACAACGGGCGCGAGAGCCTCTGGGTGTATCTTCTGACGCCCTTTGTGGCCATCTTTGGTGCGCGACCTTTCGGGCTGCGCCTTGCCGCCATCTTTACAGGAGTCCTCACGCTGGCCGCTTTCTTTGCCCTCGGCCGGCAGGTCCTGCGGGAGCGTGGTGCCATCTGGGCGGCGACTGCTCTGTGCGTCCTCTACTGGCACGTCCAGTTGAGCCATATGGCGCTGCGGGCCAACCTGTTCCTGCTGATCGGCACCCTGACCCTCACTGCCCTGGTTCGGGCGGAGAGGCTGAACCGGCGGCGTGATTGGGCGCTAGCCGGGCTCGGCACGGGACTGCTGGCCTACACTTACTTTTCGGCCGATCTGTGGGTGGCCTGCATAATCGCCCTGCTTGCTTTCTGGGTCCTGCGATCTCCGCAGAGGAGGACGGGCGCCGCCATAGCAGCGCTGCTGGCAATGGTTGTCCTGGCACCCATGGCCGTCTATGCCTTGTTGCACCCGTCGGATGTGCTCTACCGGGCGACCAGCGTCCAGAAGCTGGCCTTACCTGATATCCTGCAGAACGTGCGGCTCTGGGCAGGTGCCTGGCTCAAGCGGGGCGATCCGTTCCCAGAGTACAACATCCCGGGCCGCCCGATCCTCGATCCCGGGCAGGCGATCCTGCTCCTTCTGGGGATTGCCTCCGTCCCATTTGCGGTACGGCGCCGGTCTCTGTGCGTGTGGATCCTGGTGCTGGCGCTTGTGTCGCTCTTCCCCTCCCTCATAAGCGATCAGGCGCCCCACACGTTGCGCGCTTGCGGGCTTGTCATCCCCCTCGCTCTGGTGCTCGGCGCCGGCGCGTGGGGAACCGAACGCATCGGCCGTCGCCTCGCGCACCCTGTACTCGCCGTTGCCGTGCCGCTTGCGGTGCTCACCGCCTCGGGACTGGCAACCTCGCGCGACTTTACGCAGCGTTGGCTGAACAACGGCGAGGTCTTTACCAGGCTGGAGGCGCACATCAATCGCGCCGTGCTCGACCTGAAGCGTCTCACGCCGCCCGAGATGCCGGTCTACTTCTCGCCGCTGTCCCCTTCACACCCGGTAGTGGCCTTCCGCAGCGTCGACCTCTCGCCGAGGCGTACAGGGGCCTTCGACGGGCACTACTGCCTCGTCCTCCCCGACGAGCCCGCCGCCTACGTCTCACTGACTCTCTTCGAGCCCGAGTTTGGGGAGACCCTATCCCGGTGGGCGGACCTGACGGTCATAGCTCAGGACGAGGCTGCCTCCCCGCCTCGCTACACGGTGTACGTCGCGATGCCGCGCCGGAGCGTCCTCGACAATACGCCTGGGCCGTACACCTTCGGGGACGCGCTGCAGCTTCGGCCGCTCTCCGCCCTGCCACAGACTGTGCAGCCTCGGGACGTTCTCACCATTGACCTCGGCCTTCGAGCCCTGCGGCGACTGGACCGTGACTACAGCGTGTTCGTGCATCTCTACGGCAACCCCACGCCCTACGAGGGAGGCCAGATGTGGAGCCAAGGCGATAGCCAGCTCCACCCCTCCTATCCGCCCCCCTGCTGGCGCACGGACGAGACCTTTGTGCAGCGGTTCTACCTGCCGATCCCTGCGGACCTGCCAGCCGGGCGCTACACCGTGGCCGTTGGCCTTTACGAGTCGCCCAGCGGACCACGCCTGCCGGTAACCGCACCAGAGCCGCAGCCATGGGACTATGTGCCGCTGGGGCAGGTGGAGGTCCTGCCTGATTGATGGAAGCGAAGCCTGTCAGCTCCATGGGCACAGTCCGGCATCGTCCTGAATGGGGGGTGATCGCCGTTCTGCTGGCCGCGACCCTGCTCCGGTGCTGGGCGCTCGCTCCGATGGAGCGCATGCTGAGCTACGACGAGGCTTACAACGGAGCTGACGCCCTGTCGTTGCTTCAGGCGCCCAGAGTGACGCCGTTCCTGCCGACCAATCAAGGCCGCGAGAGTGGTTGGGTATACCTGCTCACGCCCTTTGTCGCGGCCTTCGGCCCGCGACCGTTCGGGCTGCGGCTGGCAGCGGCGATGACGGGCATCCTGACTGTGGCTGCCTGCTACGCGCTGGGCAGGGAGCTTTTCGGTCGTAGGGGTGCGGTGTGGCCGGCTACTGCCCTGGCCGTGCTCTACTGGCACGTCCACACTAGCGATCTGGCCCTGCGCGTGAACCTCATGCTGCTCGTAGGCACGCTGGCGGCCGCGACCCTGCTGAGGGCGGAGCGGACCGACCGCCTCTCAAGCTGGCTGGCAGCAGGCCTGTGCACAGGGCTCCTTGCCTACACCTACTTCTCGGCCTACGCCTGGCTGGCCTACACGCTGCTGCTCCTCGGCTGGTGGTCGGTCCGTCGCCCCAAGCGCCACGGCCCCCTGCTGTGCGCGGCTACGACCGCCGCCATGTGTCTGCCCATGGCGCTGTATGCTTTCCAGCATCCTGGTCAGGTGCTGCAGCGTGCCGGGTCGGTCTGGGTGCGGGACCTGCCGGGGATCGCACACAACCTCGTTCTCTGGGCGTCGGCCTGGTTGCCGCCGGGGAGCGGCAAGCCGCTGTCTGATCCCCTCGGCCGGCCGATACTGGACCCGTGGTCCGGGGCGCTTTTCCTGCTGGGCCTGATCGCGATGAGGTCAAAGACGGTCAAGCGCTGGCACGGCCTCTGGGTCGCCGGCTGGGCCGGAGCAGCCCTCCTGCCGTCGCTACTGAGCGCCGAAGCGCCACACTCGCTGCGGGGGGTCGGTCTGACCGTACCGATCGCCCTCGTAACGGGGGCCGGGGCCTTCGCCGTGGCGCAGCAACGCTGGAGAGCCACTCCCTGGCCGGGTTCCCTCATCCCGGTTCTGCTCCTCGCCGCCTCCGGCACCACAAGCGGCGCCGACCTGAGCCGCTGGCTCCAGCGCCCCGAGACGGTGACGGTCATGGAGGCCCACATCGGTGAGGCCATCGACTGGCTGAAGACATACGGTCCTCAAGACACACCAGTCTACTTCTCGCCGTTCTCGCTCGATCACCCCGTACTCATGTTCCGGACCCCGGACCTGGCACCCAGACCCGTGCGTGCCTTCGACAGCCATCAGTGCCTGGTCCTTTCCGACCGCGGTGCCATCTATGTCTCTGTGAAGCCTTTCGAGCCCGATTTCCAGGCCAGGCTGGCACGGTGGGCCGATGTCCAGCTCCTCGGCCCTCTCCGGGCCAGGTCGGCGGCTTCCTCCTTCTATGTCCTCGTCCGGGCAAGTCCTCGGTCGGAGGCGGTCCAGGGCACAGGCACGACCGCTACCTTCGGCGATGCTCTCCGGCTCGACCTGCTCGAGCCCCTCCCGAAGGCTGTTCGAGCAGGAGAGGAGCTCCACGTGTGGCTTGCGGCGAAGGCGCTCCGCTCACTGGGTCGCCCCTACAGTGTTTTCCTGCACCTCTATGGGAACCCCACGCCCTACGAGGGCGGCACCATGTGGAGCCAGGGGGATTGCCAGCTCTGTCCCTCGTACCCTACCGTGCTGTGGCAGCCCGATGAGACGGTCCTTCAGGAGTTCGTGCTGCCGATTCCGCCCTCGCTCCCGCCGGGGCGCTACACCGTGGCCGCAGGGGTCTACGAGGCCCCGGCAGGGCCACGCCTGCCCGTGACGGCCCCCGGGCCGCAGCCGTGGAACTATGTAAGCCTTGGCGAGATCGAAGTATCCTCCTCCGGCTAGAGGGCGAGCACCCGGCCGGGCAGACCACGGCCGCGAACCCCATGTCGTGGCCGGGGGACACTGCGTGGGGAGCAATGCCCTGCGGCGGTCCGAGGGGGGCCTGCCGGTGAGGGTTCCCGCCTCCCCGGGGCACACCTCCCCATTTGACGTGATTCTTCACAAGATGCTATCATCTCCGTCCATGGACAAGAGAGGCTCTCACTCAGGCAGGCGCGTCACCGCACTCCTTGTAGTCGCGATCCTCACCGGGTTCGCCCTGCGGGTCTACCTTCTGGACGCGCAGGAGCTCTGGGGCGACGAGGCGATGAGCACGTGCATCGCTCAGCTTCCGCTCGCACAGGCGCTCGCCCCACGCATCGACACTCATCCGCCGCTCTTCTACGTTCTCCTCAACCTGTGGGTGCGCGCGGCCGGCATGAGCCTGTTCGCGCTGCGCTTCCTTCCGGTGGCGCTGAGCCTGCCCGGGATCGTCCTCGCCTTTCAGATTGGCCGGCGGCTCGTCGGTGCGCGCACCGGGCTCCTTGCCGCCTGGCTCGTGGGCCTCTCGCCCCTCCAGGTGTACTATGCGCAGGAGCTGCGCATGTACTCCCTGGTGGCAACGCTCGGCATGGCCTCGATGCTTGGGGCGATCTGCCTGCTGCAGGCCGAGCGCCCGCGTCCGGGCGCCTGGGCGGGGTATCTCATTGCAACACTGGCTGCCACCTACAGCCACTACCAGGCCTTCCCCCTGATCGCCGCCCAGAACGCGGTGGTCCTGGCGGCCTGGCGCAAGCGGCCAAGGCGTCTCCTGACATGGTGCGGCGCGATGCTGGCGCTGGCCATGGCTTACCTGCCATGGGCACTCACACAGCTCCGCTTCCTCGGAGAGCACTCTAGCGGCAAAGCCTACGCGCTCTCGCTCCAGCGTCTCGGCGCCATCGCCTGGCAGGGGCTCCAGAGCTACGCCCTCGGGCTGACTGCACCGCCCCGGCAGGCGACGGCAGGCGCCCTGTGCTGCCTGCTCCTCGCCGCCCTCGGAGCCCTTGCCCTGCGACATCACCGGCAGGCCCTGGCCATCCTCGTCGCCTGGCCGGCGGCCTCCATCGGCCTGTGGTGGCTGGCGGACCCGCTCATGCCCTTCTACCACTCGCGCTTTGTGATGGCCGGCGGTGCCGGCCTCCTCCTCCTCGTAGCCGCGGGCGCCGACCAGCTCTGGCGCGCGGTCCGGACGCGCCCAGCGCTGCTCGCCCTGCCAGTTCTCGTGCTGCTTCAGGGACTCGCCCTGCGCGGCTGGTACACAGACCCGGCCTACCGTAAAGGCGACTACGGGCAGGCCCTCGCCGGCATCGCTTCCCGCTTCCAGCCGGGCGATCTGCTGCTGCTGAACAACCGCGAGCAACTCTGCCTGTTCGACTACTACCGTCCCGACGACCTTCCCTGGGCCGTGGTCAGCCCCGGAGATGCCCTCACGGCAGAGGACACGGACCGGGCCCTGAGGCAGCTGACGGATGGCTACTCGCGCGTGTGGCTCATCACCTTTGGGCACCTGGAAGTCTTTGATCCCCAGCGACATGTGGAGCAGTGGCTGGGCGCGCACGGCTACTGCGCCTACTACCAGTCCCATCAGGGCTTTTACGTTAACCTCTATCTGCTGGGGGAGCCTCCACACACGCCGACCGTGGAGGCCCCGGCACGCTTCGAGGATGGCATCCGCCTGCTCGGGTATGACCTGCGTCCTCAGCCGGTGCCCGCCGGGGGTACGCTGCTGGTCACCTTCTACTGGCAGGCCGACGCCCGGCCGCACGCCGACTATACCATCACAGCACAGCTGCTCGAGGAGCGCGGTACCCTCGTCGCCCAGTTCGACGGCCAGCCGGCCAACGGCGCCCGCCCAACCAGCGGCTGGCAGCCGGGCGAGACGATCGTGGACTCGCGCGCCATCTCCGCAGCGGGCCTCCCCCCCGGAACGTACGACCTCTGGGTTGGGCTCTACACCTGGCCCGACATCGTCCGTCTAAAGCTCGCCGACGGCTCCGGGGCAGACGTCTGGCACGTCAGCAAGGTTGTGGTGCAGTAGGGCCCTCCCTCCCCCATCCGGAAACCTGGAGTTTGGCCTTTTCCGGTCCTGGTCCCTGACCACTGGCTCTCTCGCTCCCTAGCGGTCGTGTTCCACGCCACGCGTGGTAACGCCCCCACCCCTAACCCCGCCCCCAGGCGGGCACGCCGTGCCCGCCTGGGGGCGGGGCCACCCTTAATG
>JAIMBM010000687.1 GCA_023511475.1 Anaerolineae bacterium | reverse complement strand
CGAGCGTATGGCGCGGCCCAACATCCGCTTCCTCGGACGCGTGTCCGATGAGGAGCGCAGGAGGCTGCTCTCCCGCTGTCGCGCCTTCCTGTGGCCGGGCGAGGAGGACTTTGGGATCGCGCCGCTGGAGGCGAGCGCCTCGGGGCGGCCGGTCATCGCCTACCGCGCCGGCGGTGCGGTCGAGACGGTGATCGAGGGGGTCACCGGCGTCTTCTTCGACGAGCCGAGCCCGGAGGCGCTGGCCGAGGCGGTCCGCTCGCTGGATGCGAGCGCCTTCGACCCGCTTACGATGCGTCGCCATGCCGAGCGGTTTGACGAGTCGGTGTTCAGGGAGCAGCTCGGGCAGTTCATCGCTGCGGTCATGGGGGGAACGGCAGCCGGCAGCTCACCATAGCAGGGCAGCTCGCCTTGGGCGGAAACACAACGTGAAGTGACAGGAGGGCCGATCGTGGCATCGAGGCCCACCTTTGAGCTGGAAGAGGCCTGGCTCATAGCCATCGAGCAAGAGGCGCAGTCGCGCGAGCTGTATCAGCGGCTGGCTGCCCTGGCCGAGGATGAGGCCGTGCGCAGCCTGTTTGCCTTTCTGGCCGGCGAGGAAGCCAAGCACGAGCGCATGCTCCGGAGTGAGTACGAGCGCGTCTTCACGCCGGACCTGTGAGGCGGCGTGACCGCGGGCGGCGCAGCCGGACGGAGGGAACCCGGGCATGGACACTCAGGCGTTGCCACTACACCCCCTTGCGGGGCTCCGGGTCCTCGACCTCACCATGCTCCTCCCGGGGCCGCTGTGCACCATGCTGCTGGGCGATTGGGGCGCCGATGTCATCAAGGTCGAGCCGCGCCTCGGGGGCGATCCGCTGCGGGGTGGTCCCGGGTCGCTCGAAATGGGTTCGGCCTACTTCTTGGGCCTGAACCGAAACAAGAGGAGCCTGGCTGTCGATCTGCGGCACGAGGAAGGGCGTGAGATCGTGCGCCGCCTCCTGCGTGAGGCCGATGTGCTCGTGGAGGGGTTCCGGCCGGGCAAGCTCGCACGCCTCGGCCTGGGGTACGCGGATGTGCGCGCCGTGAACCCGCGCATCATCTACTGCTCGCTCTCGGGCTATGGGCAGGAGGGACCCCTCGCCGGCCGGGCCGGCCATGACTTGAACTACCTGGCCCTCTCGGGTGCGCTCTCGCTCTTTGGCGAGGCGGGTGGGCCGCCCCTGCCACCCGGCCTGCCCCTTGCCGATATCGCCGGGGCCTTTATGGCGGCAGCGGCGATCCTTGCATCGCTATGGCGGCGCGAGCGGGAGGGCAAGGGTGCCTGGCTGGACACCTCACTCCATGAGAGCAGCCTGTACTGGCTCGCACCATTCGTCACGGCCGCCCTCTCTGTGGGGCTGCGCCCGGCGAGGGGCCGCATGCCCCTGACCGGCGCATGGCCCTGCTACGGCATCTACCGGACGCGCGATGGGCGGTACATGGCGCTGGCGGCGCTCGAGCCCTACTTCTGGGAGGCTTTCTGCCGGGCCGTGGGACGCGAGGAGTGGCTCCCCCATGGCCGGGCTGAGGGTGCCGAAGGCGCGCGGATCCGGCAAGAGGTTGCGGACCTCTTCGCGAGCCGGACGCAGCAAGAGTGGGCGGGCCTGCTGGCCGATGCTGACTGCTGCTGCGAGCCGCTGCTCGAGCTCGATGAGGCGCTGGAGCACCCTCAGGCGCGTCAGCGGGGACTGGCTGCGCAAGTGACCCTGCCCGGCGGGGAAGCGCTGGGCCAGGTAGGGACCCCGGCGCGCATGGGCTCGCTGCGCCTGCCGCCGCCTCGCCTCGGCGAGCACACGCAGGCCATCCTGCGGGAGCTGGGCTACTCCGAGGAGGCGATACACGCCCTCATCGAGCGGAGAGTCGTCACGGTTGCGAGGGCCTGAGGGGCGGAGCGTGCGTTGTGGCGGTGCCCCCTGCGAGTTCTCCAGAGGCACGGGCTGCGCGGAAGTGTCGCTTCACAGACCTGTATCGCCAGAGCGGCAGGCGCGCTCGTCGCCCCCCATCGCCCGATGGTGTAGCGTGGAGTCGGAAGGTCGAAGCCCGGTGGACGGTGCTGAGGGGCGGATAGCCCCCGTCCGGCCTCGAACCTCCCGGTGCGCGGTAAAGGACCCCTCACCGTCCCCCCGACACGGCTATGCATTGCCCACAAGCCGGGCTGCAGAGCATCGCAGCGCAGGAGACGGCCCTCTGGGGCCCATCTTCAGGGGCGGACAGGTGGTTACGTGCGAGGCAAAAGCCGCCGGCACAGTAGCCCGTAAACGGGCAGGTGGGATGCA
>JAIMBM010000686.1 GCA_023511475.1 Anaerolineae bacterium | reverse complement strand
CAGCCCGCGGACACCCCCTTTATTTGGTTGCCCCGCCCCCGCCGCGGCGGGGGCGGGGTTAGGGGTGGGGGCACTTGTGCAAGAGAGTACGCTGGCCTCCCCCAAGTTAGCGCCTATACCCCCTTGTCCCGCTCCTGGGGCGGACGCCGCGGCGTCCGCCCCAGGAGGGGGTTTCCTGAATAGCAGGCCGCCGCCGACCGCGCTGCAGCCAGCGCGGCGCGAGCCGACATCCCCGGAACGCAAAAGGGCCACGACAACGGCGATTGTCGTGGCCCCTGCACGTGCACACTCTGGCGGAGAGGGCGGGATTTGAACCCGCGAGGCTCATCGCCTACACGATTTCCAATCGTGCGCACTCGGCCGGACTATGCGACCTCTCCGTGGGCACGGTCATTATACCATACCGGGCAGGGGCGGGCAAGCGAGGGCTCGCGGCCGGGTTGCGGGAGTTGGCCAGATTGTGCTATAGTCGACAAGGCCCATACGGACTGCAGTCTCCTGGTAGCCGTGCGGCGCTGTTCCTCGTAGTGGTGCGAGAGCTGGGCCTCGCCGTAGCGGATGACAAAGGCCTGAAGCGAAGTTCGATCGTGTGGGCACTGTGCCCCAGTTCGCGAATCTGCGCACCTGTACGACCCGGGCTATCGCCACCGCTGGGAGACCAAACTGGCCTGGTATCGCGAGCAGGGGATCCTGCCATTCTCCGAGGGTGGCGGCCCGAGGGGCACACTGGTCACTACCTGCGACACCGAGCAGGGCGGCATCGACTCGAAGGAGATCGAGCGGATAGTGCATGAGGTGTTTGGTGTCTGACCCCCGTCGAAGGCTGCGCGAAGACGCATGGTGCTCACGGGCACTCAAATCCGTGACGAGCCGCAAGGGCGCAACCACTGCGCGCGCCCTGAGCCCGCCCTCTGCTCGGCGCGCGGTCTGCGCTTCCTCGCTCCAATCGCCCGGAGGAAAAACATGCTCGGACTCATCTTCGCTCTGCTGTGGGGATCGCTCATTCTGACCTTTGTGCTGAGCGTCGGCTGGCACGCCTGGGCGGGCCTGCGGATCGCCCTCGGCAGCCGCACCAGGCGGGTCGAGGATGCCAGCCACCTCGGGGTGCCGATGCCTCCCGGCCTGCAGTCCGCCGCGGCCGCCCTCACCGCCCTGGGCTTCCGCCGCCTGGGTGAGAAGCACACACCCCTCAAAGGCGTGCCGGGACACCACATCAGCTGGGTCTTCGTCGACCCCGAGGGCACGACAGAGGCCGAGATCGTCCCCTTAGGCAAGGCGGCTCTGGTGGGCTTGACGACCGCCTTCGCCGACGAGGCGGTGGTCGAGACCACCTATCCCGTGGGCGAGCGTATCAACGAGCCGTACTTTCGCTCGCACGTGGTGACTTCGAGTCTAGAGGATGCGTACCGGCACCATCTGGTGCAGGTTGCCGACCTGGCCGCGGCGCACGGCATCCCTTGCCGGATCGAGACTATGGCCGATTCGCTCCGCGTCGAGGAGATGTTCCGTCGCCGGTACGTCCTGCGCAGGTCCCGGCGCTTTATCGTCCGCGATGTGGCGAACATCGCGCTCTCCGTCTACGGCCTGATCGCGGCTGCCGTGCTCCTGCTGCCGCTGGCGCGGGAGGGCCTGTCCGCCGCCGTGCTGATCCGGCGGCTGGACCGGCTGATGGGGGGGCTCTTCCCCATGGTGGTTGTGTACTTTGCCGGTGGGCTGGTCCTTCGCCAGGGGTCCCGGCGGGACGCGACGCGCTCCGCAGACGCGAAGCAGGCCTGACACCTTGCGGGTGTATCCCAGAATCGTCGGTGTAGACTACGACCATCTGGCGACTCTCGGAACCTGGTCGCGGTAGTGTCTCGTCGCCACGCCTCTCCTCCCGTAGGCGATGTCTTGTCTGGAGAAGGAGCAACTCGTTTCCCGAGGGAGGCGTCCCCCTGGCGTTGCACTCCGCCACGGCGTCCCCCTACCCGATCGGCAGACATGTGGCCTGCAAGCGACCGCCTCCGGTAGCGGACGCCACTACCCGTCATTGCGAGGCGGCGCAGCCGCCGAAGCAATCTCGCCGATCCGAAGAGGCGATTGCTTCGCCGACCCTGCGGGTCGGCTCGCAATGACAAGACCGGCAAGACGCCATCTGTCACCGCCGGGACTCCAGGCCAAACCCCTGAAACGGCTCCGTACCGGCCTGGGGTGCAGCCACTAGCCCGGTCCCGTGCCCCGAGAAAGTCTCTGAACGGGGGCGAAGTGTGGAACCCACACGTACGACTCGTCCCGAATTGCGCCGACGATTGTGGGATATGCCC
>JAIMBM010000685.1 GCA_023511475.1 Anaerolineae bacterium | reverse complement strand
GCCTTGATTAACGGCCGCCTTGCAGCTGAAGACGCTATGCTTGGCGAGGGCGACGTCGTCGAGCTACTGCCGGTGATATCGGGCGGGAGCGGTGTAGACGGTTATCATTGAGACTAGGAGGCAGCGCGATGCCTAACGGTTACCACGGCCGCATTCTGAGAGTTGATCTGAGCAAGGGGACCATTTCGACCGATACCCCTGACACCAACTTCTATCGCCAATACTTCGGCGGCGGCGCTATGGCCACCTATTATCTCCTGAAAGAGATGGCCCCGAGCGTCGATCCGTTCGTGGTCACCGTGTACGCGCGGGTGAAGAAGGCCGAGGACGTGGCCGGCGTCGTGATCGTCGCCGTCATCCTGGCGAGCGCGCTGCTGGCGATCTTTTTCGGTGCGGCGCTGGGCAACGTGGTGCGCGGCGTGCCGCTGGACGAAAAGGGCGAGTTCTTTCTGCCGCTGTGGACGAACTTCCAGCCGGGCCGCGAGGCGGGCATTCTGGACTGGTACACGATCCTGATCGGCGTGTACTCGTTCGTGGTGCTGATGCAGCACGGCGCGCTCTGGATCGCTTACAAGACCGAGGGCGCGGTGCAGGAGCGCGCCCGGGCGATCGCGCAGCGCGGCTGGTACGTGATGGCGGCGCTGACGGTGATCGTGTCCCGCGAGGAGCCCCCCTGGCTTCCCCTGCGCGCAGCCCTGACGCAGGCCGTGATCGCCGCACTGGCCACCCTGGCGGTGTGGAGGCTCTTGCGGCCGTATCCGTGGCGACGCTGGACCGGGGCGGTACTGGCGGCTGCGCAGGGGCTTTCGCTCTGGGCGGCTTTGGCCTGTGCTGCGGGTGCGCTGGGGCTGCTCGCCCTCGCGCCGGGTGTAGTGGCGTCGCTTGGGGCGTTGGGCATGCTGGCGCTCTTTGTTGCGGCGCGGCCCGATGCCGGGCTGATGCTGGCAGTGTTCCTGACCCCGCTTGCGCCGCTCGAGAAATGGTTTGGTCCCCTGCACTTCTCGTTTCTGGAGATCGTCACCCTGCTCACGCTCGGGGTGCGCCTGGCCTGGGAGGCTGTGGCGATCCTGCGCGAGCGCGAGGGAGGTGCGCTTTGGCAGCGCACTCTGCAACGGCTGCGGGCGGGCCTGGAAGCGCTCGACGCCATGGACGTGGGCGTGGTGCTGCTCTTGGGGGCGAGCCTGGCCTCGCTCGGCGCTTCAGAGAACCTGCGGGTCAGTCTGCGCGAGCTGCGGGTGGTGGTGCTGCAGGCGGCCTTTCTATACTGGCTGGCGACGCGCGGGCCGATGGATCGGGAGGGGCTCCTGCACCTGGCAGACCTCCTCGTGCTGAGCGGGGCCGTGCTCAGCCTGTACGGCCTGTATCAGTATGCTGTGACGGACAAGGTGATCGTGGCCGAGGGCGTGCGGCGGATACGCGGCATCTTTGGCTCGCCGAACAACCTGGCGCTGGTGCTGGGGCGCCTGTGGCCGCTGATGCTGGCGGTTGCACTTCGCGGGCCGACCGACCGGCGACGACTGCTCTACGGCCTGGCAGCGGTGCCGGCGGCTGCCTGCCTCTTCCTGACCTACTCGCGGGCGGCGTGGCTATTCGGGCTGCCGGCAGCGCTGGTGATGCTGGGGGTCCTGGCGGGAAGGCGCGCGCGGGTGGCGGCGCTGGCGGTGCTCGCGGCGGGGCTGGTGGCGCTGGTGCCGCTCGCCGGCACGGCGCGACTGGGGTCGCTCTTCACTTTCCGGGGGACGACCCTCCTGCGCGTCAAGCTGTGGGAGGCGGCGTGGGAGATGGCCCGGGACCATCCCGTGTGGGGCGTGGGGCTGGACAACTTCCTGTATCAGTATCCGCGTTACATCCGGCCGGAGGCGCTTAGCGAGCCGAACCTCTCGCATCCGCACAACATCGTGCTCGATTTCTGGCTGCGGCTGGGTGTGCTCGGGTTCGTGACCCTCGGCTGGCTGCAGTGGCAGTTCTGGCGACGGGGCCTGGCGCTGTGGCGGCGCAGGGCGGACCCGGCGTTGTGGGCGTTGACGGTCGGGCTGCTCGCCGGCATGGCCGATACGCTGGCGCACGGCGCGGTCGACGCCTCGTTTTTCTTTGTGGAACTGGCGGGGCTCTTTGCACTGATGGTGGCGTTTGTCAGGCGCATGGAGCGCCTGCAACCGCCGGCCCCGGGGCAGCACTAGCGGCGCTGTCCCCCGGCGCCGGGGCTCGCACCCCTGCTCGACGACTTTGGAGGGCGCCCCCTCCCCCTTCTCCCCCTCCCCCCCCGGGGGGGCCGTGGGGGGCGGCCGGGGGGGGGGGGGGGCCCC
>JAIMBM010000684.1 GCA_023511475.1 Anaerolineae bacterium | reverse complement strand
GACCGACGATGCGGCCGTTATCGCCGCCGTCATCGCCATCGTCGGCAAGAACCTCCGACCGCGCCACAAGGACGCCGCCAAGGCGTTCCTGGCCAAGCTTTCGGGCGATGACTGAACCCTGGCTGTGGGCGCTGTCGGTCGGCGCGGCCCTGGCCTATGGCCTGGTCTTCGTCGAGCGGCCGCCCTCGGCCTCGCGGACCCTGGTCAAGTGCGTCGCCGTCGGCGCCCTGGCGGTCATCGCCTACTGGGAGGGCGGCGGCGCGATGCTGGCCATCGCCCTGGCGTTCTGCGCGCTGGGCATGGTGCTGATCTGGGGCTACGGCGGCATCCTCAGCCTGCCCGCCCGGCTGGCCGGGAACCCGTTGAACGTCTGCATTCCGTTGGGGCCCATGAAGAAGTTGGCAACGACTGCTACCTGTGCGCCTGGCGCTCTGACCTTTGCTGACCCGATCCAGTTAGCGGGCAGGTTCCCTTCATTCGCTAGGTCGTATAGGAAAGAAGCGCCCGGGTTGACGCTGATACCCGTCTTGGAGTAGACGAGGCTTCCTGTGAACCAGTCGATCAGGTCGACCGTTGCGGTGGCCACTGCCGAGCCCGTGTTTTGGATGATTATTTGGCTGTTGGCCAGCCCAGAGGCTGTTGATCTCTGGTGGGCAACCAGGGGGACATAGAAGGTGTCACTGCCCTCGGAGAAGCCCACGTAGGCCCCACTTGTCGGCGTCTGGTTCCGCGCCTGAATCTGGGCGACCGCGCCGAGAGGCCCGTCTGCATTGACGATCACCGAACCCTGGCCAGTAGGTAACTCAGGGTCAGCATACTGGCGGAACACCAACTGGCCACCGGGTGCAGGGAGCGTGAAGCTCTGCGAGGTACGCCATGCACCTCCGTCGGGCTTGATGTATTGCACTTCGCCGTGCACCTCGTCGGGCCCAAGGTTCACGAGGGTAAAGTTCGTGCTGAGCGTCTTTGCGGTGGACCCTGCCTGCACTGGAAGCAGGAGTGTGAGCACTAGGACCACTCCCAACGCGAGAGCCCGAAGCAGACGATTTCTGAGCCCAGATGACCGCATTTCGAGACCTCCTCGCCCATTTGTATCCGCAACTCTTGCCGCAGGAATTCTGTCCACATTATAGATCACCGCGCCCCGCAGAACAATACCACATATGGGTTAATCACGGCTCCCGGAGCACGGAATTCCGGGGGGCGGCGCAGGCGAGGCGCTCCGAGAGCCCAGACGCCGCAGTGAAATCGTTGACACAGGCGTGGCGGTATGGTATCATCGCGGCGTGCTGTGGTAGAGATCCCCAAAGAGGTCGACGGTGAAGCTGATCATCCAGATCCCATGCTACAATGAGGAGCTTACCCTCCCCAAGACTCTGCGGGACCTCCCGCGACGGCTCCCGGGGATGGACGAGATCGAGTTCCTCGTTGTCGACGACGGCAGCAGTGACAGGACCGCAGAAGTGGCGCGAGAGCTGGGTGTTCAGCACATTGTCCGCTTTGCACGGAATCGGGGCCTGGCGGCGGCGTTTGTGGCGGGGCTGGAGGCCGCACTCAAGGCGGGTGCTGACATCATCGTCAACACTGATGCGGACAACCAGTATTGTGGGGAGGATGTCGCCAGGCTGGTCCAGCCGATCCTGGAGGGCAAAGCCGACATCGTGGTCGGTGACCGAGGGGTTGCAGACCTGGAGTACTTTTCGCCGGCGAAGCGCCTGCTGCAGACCATGGGGAGCAAGGTGGTCGAGTGGGCGGCGGGAATCCCCATCCCCGATGCGACCAGCGGATTCCGCGCCTTCACCCGTGAGGCAGCGTTGCGGCTCACCGTACTGGGAGAGTATAGCTATACGCTGGAGACACTGATCCAGGCGGGAGCCCGGCGGATGGCCGTGGTTTTTGTTCCGGTGCGGACCAATCCTCAGACCCGGCGGTCGCGCCTCATCCGCAGTGTTTCCTCGTTCCTGGCGATCTCGACTGTGACGATCGGCCGGTTCTACGTGATGTATCGCCCTCTTCGCATCTTCGTTGCTGCTGGAGCCACCTTGCTGACCGCAGGCCTGGCGCTGAGTGCGCGGTTTCTTTACCACTACCTGAACGGACAGGGCTCTGGCCACATACAATCTCTCATCCTGGCGGCCATCCTCATCATTGTCAGCTTTCAAGTCTTTCTGATAGGACTGATTGCCGATCTGGTACGGCTCAATCGCAAGCTCCTTGAGGAGGTGCTCTACCGCGTGCGGGGCGATAGCATGCTGCGGGGGCCGACTCGGTAATTGCGACATTGCGCGTTTGGAGCGATGGCCATGT
>JAIMBM010000683.1 GCA_023511475.1 Anaerolineae bacterium | reverse complement strand
CCCGAGCGGGCACGGCGTGCCCGCTCGGGGGAGGGGAGCGGGGCGGGGGCAGCACGTAGCATCCGGCGCTGCCAGGATGCGAGTCTCGACAGTTGCATGGCAGGCAAGAGGCCTCGCATCCTGCTCTACACCGGCAAAGGGGGCGTAGGTAAGACTTCGATTGCGGCAGCAACGGCGCTGCGCTGTGCAGACCTTGGGCGGCGCACGCTGGTCATCTCGACCGACGCCGCACACAGCCTGGCGGATTGCCTTGACCTGCCCCTCGGGCCGGAGCCGGTGCAGGTCGCCGATCGGCTGTGGGGCCAGGAGATCGACGTGCTGCACCAGATGGAAAAGTACTGGCGAACGGTGCAGCAATACCTGGCGGCGCTCCTGGCCTGGAAGGGCATCGACGGGCTCCTGGCCGAGGAGGCGAGCGTCCTGCCCGGCATGGACGAGCTGGCCGCGCTCCTGCAGATCGTCAAGGTCTACGACGATGGTGAGCACGACGTCATCATCGTCGACTGTGCGCCGACGGGCGAGACACTGCGCCTGCTCTCCCTGCCCGAGGCGGCGCGCTGGTACCTGGAGCGTGTCCTGCCGCTACAGCGCGCGGTCGTGCAGGTGGCGGGACCGCTTCTGCGCACCGTTGCCGACCTGCCGGTTCCGGACCGTCAGGTCTTTGACGCCATCGAGCAGCTCATGCGGGAGCTGGACCGCATGCACACCCTGCTCACCGATGCCGAGATCACTTCGGTGCGGCTGGTCGTGAACCCGGAGCGGATGGTGGTGAAGGAAGCCCAGCGTACCTACACCTACCTCAACCTGTACGGCTATAGCACGGACCTGGTCATCTCGAACCGCGTCCTGCCCCAGCAGGCGACGGGCGGATACTTTGCGGCCTGGCGCGATATCCAGGAGCGTCATGGGCAACTGATCGAGGAGGCCTTTGCGCCACTCCCGATCCGACGGGTGCCCATGTTCGAGCAGGAGGTGGTCGGCCTCGCCATGCTCCGACGCATGGCCGAGGCCATCTACGGCCAGGAGGACCCGGCCGCGGTCTACTACCAGGGCAGCCGGCAGCGCCTCGAGCAGGCGGAGGACGGATACCGCCTGTACCTGCCCCTGCCTCTCGCCGACCGTTCGAGCCTGCAGCTGACACAGGTCGGCGAGGAGCTGGTGGTGCGCCTTGGGAACCAAAAGCGCAGTATCATCCTGCCTCGAGCCCTGTGGGGCCGCGCGGCCGGGAAGGCAACCTTCGAAGGCAGTGAGCTTGTGCTGACCTTCGGGAGCCCATCCTCACCCGCCGACTGACCCAGTCCGGCGACGTACGGGAGCCGCCGGGCACGCGTCGGCCCCCGATCGCTACAGGAGCACTGCAATGGCTAACGTGTACGACGTCCTCGTCGAGCGAGGATTCATATACCAGGTTACCGACGAAGCGGGTCTGCGGGAAGCGCTGGAGGCGCCGCTGACGCTCTACTGCGGCTACGACCCGACCGCGCCCAGCCTGCAGGCCGGAAACCTGGCGACGATTATGCTGCTCATGCACATGCAGCGGCACGGGCATCGGGTCATCGTCCTCGTCGGAGGCGGCACGACCCTGATCGGCGACCCCTCAGGGCGCGCTACAGCGCGGCCGATCCTCAGCCCCGAGGTGATCGCCGAGAACCAGGAATCGATCAGGCAGCAGCTTGCCCGCTTCCTCGACTTTTCCGATGGCCGGGCCTTGATGCTGAACAACGCCGACTGGCTGACGCGGCTCAACTACATCGAGTTCCTGCGGGAGATCGGCCGGCACTTTAGCGTCAACGAGATGCTGGCCGCCGAGGCCTACCGCCAGCGCCTGGAGGCGGGCCTGACCTACCTGGAGTTCAGCTATCGGCTGCTCCAGGCCTACGACTTTTTGTACCTGTACCGGAACTATGGCTGCGTGCTTCAGGTCGGAGGCAGCGATCAGTGGGGCAATATCACCGCTGGCGTTGACCTGATCCGTCGCGAGGAGGGCGTGCAGGCCTTTGGGCTGGTCATCCCGCTGCTCACGACCAGCTCTGGCGTCAAGATGGGCAAGACCGAGGCAGGCACCATCTACCTGGCCGCGGACCGCACCTCGCCCTACGAGTTCTACCAGTTCTGGATCAACACCGAGGACGCCGACGTGGCGCGGTTCCTCGCCATCTTTACCCTGCTGCCGATGGAGGAGGTGAGGCGGCTGGGCTCCCTCACCGGCGCCGACCTCCGCCTTGCCAAGGAGGTCCTCGCCTTTGAGGTCACCAGGCTGGTGCATGGGCAGCGCGCCGCCGAGGAGGCGCGAGCCGCGTCGCAGGTCCTC
>JAIMBM010000682.1 GCA_023511475.1 Anaerolineae bacterium | reverse complement strand
GTCCTCGGCCTCGAGCCATCCAACTGCTGGCCCGGGCTCGGCCGGGCGGGCGAGCGGGCACGCGGTACGCTCGAGTTCCTCGCGCCGGGAGAGGTCCGGGAGTACAGGGTCGAGATCGGCGTCCTGCCGGACAACGCGGCCATCGAGGCCCTCGAAGAGACCATGCGCGCGTAGGCACTTGCGGGGCGGGGGGCAGAATCGAAAGGGCGGAGCCTTCGTTCGGAAGGCTCCGCCCTCTTTGGTGGCTTCGCTGCAGGATGCAGCCGCCTTCGGCCGTACGGAGGCCGTTAGCCTGCCGCCCGCTCGGCGACCGCCTGCAACACCGCCGCAATGATGATCGGGCGGCGCCTCGCCTCCGTGAAGAAGTAGCCCTCGAGGGCCTTCTTGACGGAGGCCTCACAGGTGGCGCGGTCGGAGCCGGCCGGCAGCCGCTGCAACGCCTCGAGCACCTTCTGGCGGGCACCCATGAGGAGCTCGCCCGACTCGCGCACGAACACAAAGCCGCGGCTCGCGATCTCGGGCTCTCCGATCGGCCGGCCCTCGCCATCTACCAGCAGGGCCACGCTCACGACGCCGTCGCGCCCGAGGGCTTCGCGCTCGCGCAGCACCGCGCGGCCAACCTCGCCGACCGTCGCGCCGTCAACAAAGACGTAGCCTCCCGGCACGCGCTCGGTTACCAGCGCACCGTTGGCGTCGATCTCCACAACGTAGCCGTTCTCCACAGTAAAGATGTGCTGCGCCGGAATGCCCATGCGCTCCGCCGTACGGGCATGCGCGTGCAGCATCCGAAGCTCGCCGTGGATCGGGATAAAGTAGCGCGGCTTGAGCAGGCTGAGCAGGAGCTTTTGCTCCTCCTGGCTGGCGTGCCCGGAGACGTGCACTGCCGCAACCTCCCCGTAGACGACCTCAGCGCCGCGCTGCAGGAGCCGGTTAATGGTCCTGTGCGCGAGCTCCTCGTTGCCCGGGATGATCTGGGCCGAGTGTACGACCGTATCGCCCGGCTGGATGCGCAGCTGCTTGTACCGCCCCGTGGCCATCCGCGCCAGCGCCGACTCCGGCTCGCCCTGGCTCCCGGTCGCCATCACGACCACCCGCTCGGGCGGGAGGCTATCTACATCACAGAGATCGACCTCCACGCCCTCGGGCATCCGCAGGTACCCGAGATCGCGGGCGATAGCCACGCTCTCGAGCATGCTCCGCCCGGCGAAGGCGACCCGGCGGTTCCAACGCACCGCACAGTCCACAACCTGCTGGATGCGCGACAGGAGCGAGGAAAAAGTCGCTACGATGATGCGGCCCGGCGCCTCTCGGAAGATGGCGTCGAAGGCCGGCTCCACGCTGCGCTCCGAAGGCGTGAACCCGGCCGACTCGGCGTTGGTGCTGTCCGAGAGCAGGGCAAGCACGCCGCGCGCCCCGAGCTGTGCAAGCGTCGCAAAGTCCGCCGGCTGCCCGTGCACGGGCGTGTAGTCGAACTTGAAGTCTCCAGAGTGCACCACCAGCCCCAGCGGCGTCTCGATGGCCAGGCCAACGTTGTCCGGGATTGAGTGGTTGACGCTAAAGAACTCGACCCGGAAGGGTCCAAGCGCGACCGAGTCGCCCGGGCGCACGGTGTGCAGGCCGGGCTTGGCCGGCAGCCGATGCGACGAGAGCTTGCTCCTGATCAGGCCGCAGGTGAGTGGCGTGGCGTAGACGGGCGCGTTGATCTCACTCAGCAGGTATGGCAACGCGCCGATGTGGTCCTCATGCCCGTGCGTGATAACGATGCCGACGACCTGATCCGCCTTGTCCCGCAGGCAGCCAAAGTCTGGAATGACCATGTCGACCCCGAGCATATCGCTCTCGGGCAGCATGTTTCCAGCGTCAATAATGAGGATGGCCTCGCCGTAGATCAGCGCCATCATATTCTTGCCGACCTCGCCCAGGCCACCCAGCGGGATGATCTTCAGTTTTTCTGCCATATTCGGTTTCGTCTCAACTGTTTTGGTGGTCTGTTCTCACTAACAAAAGCCGCGTGGGCCGTATGGCCACGCGGCGCAGCTTCTAGGCCAATATAAATCGACACAAGGATACCACAATGGCCCGGTTCTGTCAACCTGCGACGTGCGAGGGTGCAGTTCATTTTTCGGGCAGTTCGCGTTCAGGGACGCCGTCACCGACCCCTCCCCCTTCCTTGAGTTTGGCCTTTTCAGGTCCTCGTTTCCTGATCACATGCTCCAGCACTTGAGGGCGGTATGGCGCCACTCGGGCGGTTTCTGCCCCCACCCCGGGCATTCCCCGCTTTGCCCGCAGGGCAAAGCGGGGGTAGCCCCCGGGC
>JAIMBM010000681.1 GCA_023511475.1 Anaerolineae bacterium | reverse complement strand
CCTCCGGGGTGCCCGTCAGGGGTCTGCGGCTCGGCCGGACGGGCCGTCAGTGCCCCAGCGCCTTGAGCATCGGCACCGTGCGCGCGACCCAGGCCAGGTCGGGGTCATCGACCGTGGCCTGCACCCGCTGGCTGCCGGCCAGCGCCCACAGGTAATAGGTGGTGTATCCGGGCGCGCTGACCACGGTATGGTACCCGTGCGGGGCGAGGAGGATGGTGTTGTCGCGCACGACGTAGGCCGCGTCCAGCTCGGCCGTGTAGTGGCGCGTGAGGCCGAATCCATCCGGCGGGCTCACCTTGAAGAAGTACAGCTCCTCATGGTAGGCCTCGCGCGGCAGATCGTCCCGCTCGTGGCGGTGCGGCGGATAGGTGCTCCAGTTTCCGGAGGGGGTGAACGTCTCGCCGACGATGAGCCGGCGCGCCGGCAGGTCCGGTTGACCGGCGAGGGTGAGGATCTGGTGGTAGCCTCGCGTAAAGTTGGCGGCTCCCCAGGTGCCCGAGGTCACCCGCTCCGGAGGGATGACATAGGGCTCGGTGCTGAGATCGCTCGGCGCGCTCACGAGGGCCGCCTCGAGGCGCCCATGGGCCGTGATGGCCAGATGCGCGCCGCAGGGGATGTAGACCGAGTGTGGCTTGCCGGAAAAGACGTTCGGCCGGCCTCCGATGCGGCCGAGGTCGCGGCCTCCGGCGTTGAAGGCGCCCGTGCCGCCGAGGAGCACGGCGAGGACCTCGCGGTCGCCCGTCTCGGCCTCGTAGCGCTCGCCATCGGCCAGCACGAGGTAACCAAAGTCAAGCAGCCGGCAGGGGTTGGAGGGCGGCCGGTTCAACCCGGGGCCGGCGGGGACGACCTCAAAGTACGCCATGGGTCACCTCCCGTGCGTAGGGCGACATCAGGGGCGGACCAGGTACAGGTTCACCCGACCACCGCGGTCGGAAGCGTACAGGATGCGCGTGCCATCCCAGCTCCAGGTCGGGTGGCAGTGGGCGTCCTGGGTGTGCCAGGAGGTCCCGTGGTGGCAGAGGACCTCGAGCCTGGCCTGGCTCCCCGAGATGTCGATCAGGACCAGGTCGTCGACGTCGTCGCCGACGAGCAGCGTGTTATCGGGGTTGGCGTGGTAGTGGTTGCAGTAATAAGGCAGCTCGATGCGCCGGACCACATTCCCCTTGCGGTCGGCGAGGCCGACGAAGGGGATCATCGCGTTCTCATTGACGCCGATCTCGGTCGCGACCGCCTGCGTGCGGTTCGAGGTGATCGTGCCGTCGTGGCCGGGGCCGCGGTTGTCGAAAAAGATGTGCCCGTCCTGAGTCCAGAACTCGTGGCCGACCGAGTCCTGCTCCGTCTGACGGAAGCAGGGCCGCGCCTCGCGGGCGACCAGGTCGAGCAACCAGATGCGCTGGGTGACCAGGTTCCATGGCCCCTCATGGCAGTAGGAGGCGAGGGTGCTATCGTCTGGGCAGAACTGGAAGTGGCTGACCCAGTGCGTGTCCTTGTACACGTCGAACCAGCCGGAGCCATCGAGGTAGGCGAGGGTGATCCGGCCATCCTTCACCAGGTAGTAGTGGTCCTTAAAGCCTGCATAGTTGGGTCCGCGCCCTGCCGCAACCCGCTCGTTGCGGCAGAAGGCGACGTAGCGCCGGTTGCGGGCGATGGAGGGGGCGCCGACGGTGTAGTTGCCGGTCTCCTCATAGATCACCGTCCTCTCCCCGGTGGCGGTATCGAGCCTGACCATCCGGTTGCCCGCGGTGTAGACGATGATGCGGCTATCCGGCGTCTTGGTCACGCTGTGGACCGGGGTGCCGGTCCTCGCCTCATCGGTGAGCTGGACGATCTCGCCGGTATCGAGGTCCATCCGGAAGAGGTCGTAGAGGGGGCCCTCGTGGGGGGCGCGGTCCTCGCCCGAAGCGCGGTCGGAGAGGAAGACGATGGCGTTTTGCCGGGCGTCGAACGAGTTCTCGGTGAAGTAGAGGTGGACGTTGTTGCCCGTGGTGGTCAGCTGCCAGACGGTGCGGCCGGTCCTCTCATCGGGGAATGAGCGAATCTCCGAGCTCCACTTCTCGCCGACCATGGTGTTTCCTCCTGCGGGTTAGCCGTGGCCAACGAATCGCCGCATGTGCCGCCCGTGCGGAGTAGGTGGTAAGAATATGGCGCGAAGTGGGGAATTGTGCAAATCGTGGGGTGGGGCGCGGAATCCAGGTAGGAGGGGGTGTGTGGGGGGGGGGGGGCCCCCCCCCCCCCCCCCCCCCCCCCCCCCAAAAACCCCCCCCCCCCCCCCCCCCCCCCCCCCGGGGGGGGCCCGGGGGGCGGGGGGATGGGGTATTCTC
>JAIMBM010000680.1 GCA_023511475.1 Anaerolineae bacterium | reverse complement strand
GTCGCCAGGTCACCCGATCCTGGCAACTGGACCGCAGGGGACATTCTATACAAGGGGCGCGGGGTGGGGGCAACGCCGCGTCGGGAGTCCGGCTTTCCACAACGAATGTCCGAAAAGCCACTGGAATGGGGTGTCAGGCACGGGCGCGCAACGCCGGGGTATGTCGCGACCAGGCGTGACGCCGCTCGGAGTGGACGTACCCCCAACAGTCTGCCTGCGGGCCACGCCCTCACTTCTGGTCCAAACAGGGACTGGGCTTTAGGTTAAGGTCGTGGCCCCACACCCGGCGCGCCGTCTCCACGTAAAAGATATAGTTCTCGAGCGGGACGTCCGGTGGCACCCGGTGATCGCAGAAAGGAATGAACCCGCCCTCCTCAACGAGCGGTGCCAACCGGTAGACCTCTTGCTCGATCTCTTTCTTGCCGCGCGCCAGGATGTGCTTGTCAAAGCCGCCGAGCATCAAGAGGTCCCGGCCATACTCTTTCCGGTAGCGGATGGGGTCGGCGCCCCACGTGCCGATCTCGACGGGCATCATGGCGTTGACCCCCGCCTCGAGCCACAGCGGGATGAGGGAATCGATCTTGCCATCGCAGTCGACCCAGATCACGTCGATGCCGTGCCGATGCAGCAGGTCGGCGAGCCGGCGATAGTGGGGCACCAGGTACTGCTTGAAGTGCTTCGGGCTGATCAGCGGACCACCGTTGTAGCACATGTCTTCCCAGAGGGCACAGGCGTCAAAGTGCCCGCCGGTGGCCAGCACCCGCTCCATGACGCCGATGATGCAGTCGGCGACAGTCGTGACCATCTCCTCGAACCAGGCCGGGTCATCGTAGAGCACGAGCGACAGCTTTTCGACGCCCATCCAGTTCCGCAGCCAGCCGTAGAGGCTGCCGCAGTAGCGCCCGCAGGGGAGGGTGATGACCTCGGCGCGGTTGGGGTCCCTCCACACCCGGACGCGTTCCTCCCAGTCCGTGGGGTATCGGGCGGGGTTCGAAGGATCGAGGCGGGGCTTGTAGTACTTGAGCCAGCTATCGCGGTCGACCAGGCGGTACCCAAGGGTCATGGGGATCGACAGGCCCCACTTGTAGCGGAGCACCTGCACCCCGTCCCACTGCTGCACCAGCTCCTGATCGCCCCGGTCCTCGAGGACGATCTCTTCGAACTGCGGCGCGAGGCCGACTTCGACCCCGGTCGCCGCCATGACCCGATCGAGGCCATAGTCCATGCCAAAGTAGAGGTCGGCGTTGGTGTGGGTGACATGCTCCGGCAGGCCCTGCTGGTGCCATACCCGGATGGTCTCACGCCAATAGCCAAAGTCGCAGAGCGGGACGCGGTCCCGCGGCTGATAGTGCATCGTGGCGTAAAAGCGCTCACGATCGGTCATTGGTCCAGACATACGCTTCCTCAGGTTGTGTACAGCCTGCGCTCGCGGGCAAGGAGGATCAGATTCGCCGCCAGGGCGCGGGCCACGGGATGCACGTGCGCCTTGTCAAAGATGCGATACTGGCAGAACACCAGGGTGCCCCGGCCGTAGGGGAGCACTTCGATGTCGCTGTACCAGAGGATGGCCGGCGGCTCGAAGCGGGTCATGGTGTTGCGCAGGCAGCCCGCAAGGACTCGACCGCCGAGCTCGCTCATCACATACCAGGGGAGCACGTCCACATAGGCCTCGCCGGCCAGACCTCCGGCCGGGAGCCCTGCAAAGAGCCCGGAGGCGGGGACCCAGTGATAGCAGCCCATCCAGTTGCCGATGCCATAGTGCAGGCGCACCGGGATGCCGCTATCGTTTAGGGTACGCAGCGCCAGCTCATCGCGCTTGTGGAGCGCTCCGATGACCGCTGTACGCCCCTCGGCGACGCCATCCAGTAGCCCGGCCCAGTCGGAGGCACCAAGCGTCCGAGGGGTCGGCACGAGGACCAGGTCCTCAGCCGAGGCATCCGTCGCCTGCGGGAACCCATCCGGCGGCTCGCCAAGGCAGGGTGCCGGGGTCAGGTCGACCAGAGGCAGCGCCAGCAAGGCCTCAGTCGATTCGGCCAGCACCTCGCCCCCGCACACCAGCCGGGCCACAACGCGCCACTCGCCCGCGGTATCGGTCGTCTGGACGGGGACGGTTCCCAGGTCATAGATGCCCGCTCCCGAGGGTGCCTCGAGGCTGTGCCACTCCTGCGCCGCCTGCCCCGGGCGGGAGACTACGAACTGCACCTGCGCCGCGCCTGGCAGCGGCTCACGGTTAACCACAGACAGCGCCACATCGCTCCGTTGACCCAGGGTCACAACGGGCGAGGGAGCCTTGAGGATGACACAGTGAGGCCGCTGCAGCGCT
>JAIMBM010000679.1 GCA_023511475.1 Anaerolineae bacterium | reverse complement strand
CCGACCTTGCCAACAAAGCCGGCACGCAGCCCCAGCCGGGTCGCAGCCACGGCCACGTTCGCTGGCGGTGGCAGGCGCCAGGTATCCCATGCGGACGAGGTCCTCGATCATGCCGTCAAGCATCGTCTCGCTCACCCGGAGCCGGCGAGCGAGCTCGGGCAGAGCGAGCGAGCCATCGCTCTCGGCAATGAGCCGTAAGAGTCTCATCAACATCTTACACCCCCACACCTAGCAAGCGCGCCACCTGAAAGACAAGGATTCCGAGGCCGAAGGAGAGGCCCGCCTGATAGGCGAGCGAGACCGCGGCCCAGCGCCAGCTCCGCGTCTCCTGCACGATCGCCGTGATCGTCCCGACGCAGGGGATGAAAAGCATCTGCACGATCAGGAAGGCCAGCCCTGCGGCGGGGCTGAGGAGCTGCGGCAAGGTGGTGGCCAGCGAGCCCTCGGTGCCGACGATCAGGATTGCCATGGTGGCCAGGGCCTGCTCCTTGGCGACCACGCTCGCGAGGAGCGCCACCATCATCCGCCAGTCCAGGCCCATCAGGCCGCCGAGCGGTGCGAGCAGCCGGCCCAGGGATGCCAGGTAGCTCTGCTCGATCGCGCTGCCGGGCAGCGCCGCAAGGGTCCAAATGGCCGTGGAGAGAAGCAGGATGACCGTTCCCGCCCGAACCACAAAGTCGAGGACGCGCCGCCAGGTGTGGAGCAGGATCGTCCGCCAGTTGGGCAGGTGATACAGTGGCAGCTCCATGATGAACGACGGGCTCTCGCCGGGGAAGAGCAGCCGGCCGAGCAGCGTACCGACGAGCCCGACGGTGAGAAGGACGAAGGCCAGCACGCCCAGGGTGACCAGCGGGCCACGGTTACCAAACAGGGCCCCGGTTATGAAGACGAGCACGGCCATCCGCCCGGCGCAGGGGACAAGCGGGATCAGCAATGTGGTCAGGAGGCGGTCCCGCCGGGACTCGAGGATGCGCGTCCCGAGGACCGCCGGCACGTTGCAGCCAAAGCCAAGGAACAGCGGCAGGAACGACTTGCCGTGCAGCCCCATGCGGTGCATCAGCCGGTCGGCGACAAAGGCGCCGCGGGCCAGGTAGCCGACGTCCTCGAGGAAGGCGAGGGCGGCGAAGAAGAGTGCCAGGAGCGGCAGGAGCGTCAGCACCGTGCCGACTCCGCCGAGGATGCCATCGGCAACCAATCCACCGACCCAGGCCGGAGCGCCGGCAAGCTGAGCCCTCACCAGGTCCGCGACCAGGCTCACGCCGCCGCCAAGCAGGTCGACGAGAGGCTGCGAGAGGCGATAGACCAGCCAGAATATCGAGCCCATCAGCGCGGCGAGGATGGCCGGGCCGACGTAGGGATGCGTCGCCCAGCGGTCCAGTCGCTCGGTGAGGGAGATAGCCCCGGCCTTTGGCCGCCTGATAGCCGCGCGAACCATCCGCCCGATCCACTCGTAGCGGGCACTGGCAATCGCGAGGACGGCATCCTCGTGCTGCCGCAGGAGGGCATCGAGGGCCGCCCAGCGCGCGGCATCGAGGCGGGCGCGGAGGAGGTCGCCGACCTCCCTATCCCCCTCCAGGAGCTTGAGGGCCAGCCAGCGCCTCGGGTATGGGCCGAGGCCCTCCTGCGGCAGGTGCCGGTCGATCTCGGCGACGAGGGCCTCGAGGTCCGGCCCGAACTCGGGGTGCCGGGGGTTGTAGGGGTAGGCTCCATCGAGCACGCCCTCGACGGCGGCCATCAGCTCCTGCAGCCCTTCGCCATGGGAGGCCACCATGGGCACGACGGGCACTCCGAGGGCCGCTTCGAGCACGGCCGGCTCGATGTGGATTCCTTCGCGCTCGGCGACGTCCATCATGTTCACGCCTACGACGATGGGCAGGGGCAGCTCGAGCGCCTCGGCGACGAGGTACAGCGTCCGCTCGAGGTTGGCCGCGTTGACGATCACGACCACGACGTCGGGTCGCTCCTGCAGGAGGTAGTCGCGTGTCACCTGTTCCTCGACCGAGTTCGCCGTCAGGCTGTAGGTGCCGGGCAGGTCCACGATGCGCATCGTGCGCCCTCTGCCGCGCCACAGGCCGATCTTGAGCTCGACCGTCTTGCCCGGCCAGTTCCCGACGTGCTGTGAAAGGCCGGTAAGAGGGTTGAAGACGCTGCTCTTGCCGACGTTGGGCGAGCCAACGAGGGCGACCGTTGCGGGCCGCGGGGCATCTTCCCTCTGGGCACCCGCCGGAGCAAGCTGTCCCTCGCTAGCGCGCGGACGCATGGGTGCCTCCTCTCCTGACGACCATGACCTTCTGGGCCTCGCCGCGGCCGAGGGCGACGCGCGTGTCC
>JAIMBM010000678.1 GCA_023511475.1 Anaerolineae bacterium | reverse complement strand
CCCCCCCCGCCCCTGGGGGGGGCACCCCCCCCCCCCCCCCCCCCCCCCCGGGGGCCCCCGGGGGGGCCCGCCCCGGGGAGGGGGATTCCGATCCGACTCCGATGCAGCCGGCAAGGGGCGCCCTGCCTTGCCCCACACAGGACTTGCCCCCTGCCACATCTGGCCTAGAATACACAATGAGCAGCAGTTGGGCGTCCTTACAGGAGGTAACCCATGATCACACCCCGAGAGCTCGCCGAGGCGTATGCCGGGAACCTCGAGATCATCCGCATGCAGACCAAAGGGCTGACCCATGCCGACAGCCTCCTGCAGCCCCCGGTGCGCGGCAACTGTCTGAACTGGGTGCTCGGGCATCTGGCTTCCAGCCGCAACGGCCTGCTAAAGCTGCTGGGCCTCGAACCCGTGATGGCCGACACCCAGGCCGATCGGTACGGCTATGGCTCCGAGCCGGTGACCGGCGAGGGCGAGGGGGTCATGCGCATGGAGGACCTCCTTGCCGCGCTCGAGCGCAGCCAGGAGCGTCTCTCTGCCTGGCTCGAGCGCGCCACTCCTGAGGACCTGGCGAGGGAGGTCGACCTGGGCTGGCGCAAGAGCACGCTGGCGGCGCACCTCTTCTTCATGTACTTCCACGACACCTACCACACCGGCCAGACGGAGCTTCTCCGCCAGCTTGCCGGCACCAACGACAAGGTTATCTGAGGCCGGCTCGCCGACTGTAGGAGCGCCAGGCCAGAGAGAAGAGTACCGACGACCGCTTCGCGGGCGAGGCCGTCACCGCCTTGTGCCAGCAAGCGGTCGCCTCGGCCGCACGGGCGAAGCAAGAGGCGGAAAAGGCCGCAAGGGACGCTGCCCTCTCCTCGGGCGCCACGCTGCGGTACCTCGCATACAGCTCGCTTGCCCCGGCGAGGAACTCGCCCTCGAGCGCGTCGCGCTCACGCCGGTAAAGCCCGAGCCGGCCCGCATAGTCCTCGATCACCGCCCGGTGCAGGCGCTCATGGGTCCACCAGAGCGAGGCCGGGTCGCTGGTGCCGGTCGGCGCGGGGCCGATGTCGGGCAGGCCGGCGCCCTTCAGGAAGATCGGTTTGAACAGGCCGGTGCAGGGCGTTGACGTGCCGGTCAGCCAGCAGGTCTGCAGGTCGGGTGTGAGGTGGGCCACCATCGAGCCGGCTGTCTGGCTGGAGCGGAGCGGCCCCCACAGGGCGTGCATGCAGAGGGTGGTGCCCCGCAGGCCACGGCTGGGATGCCACCGCGGGTCGGACCCCTTGGGGCCGTGGTCCCGTAGAAATCCCATCATCGCTGCCGGGGTGATCTGGCCCTTGCGTGCGCTCAGGAGCTCTGTGGCCCGGCGCTGACGCGGCCGGCCGCCCGCGCCCCAGCTCATCAGCGGGTCCGAGTAGCATCGTGCAAAGTCAAAGTCCTCCCGCGAGCGGCACCAGCCCTTCTCGATGGCATGCTCCACGAGGCCGGGGGAGGCCAGGTCCCACTCGTTGCCGATGGTCAGCGCGTTGGAGATGGCCCGCACGCTCCGTACCCGCTCCGCCGCCCAGTACCGGCCCGCCGTCTCGAGGACCCATGCCTCGGCCGGGTCGGCGATGATGAACGAGTTGTGGTAGTACATCTTCTGCCCAAAGGCACAGTTGCCGCCCTGGCCATAGGTGGCGAGGAGCTGCGTGATCACCTCCAGCGCCTCGCGCGCCGTCGCCGCCCGCTCGAGGGCCAGGCGGAGCAGGTCCATGCCGGTCAGGGCCGGACCCTTCTCGTACGGCTCTCGGGTAAAGACGGCCTCGTTGCCGATGGCAACGCCACACTCATTGGTCCCCATCTCGGCGCCCCACAGCCAGAAGGGCTGTGACAGCACCACCTCGTAGGTCTCCGGCACCTGCGGCACCTCAATGTAGGTGCAAGCGACGCTGGACCCCGGCTCGTGCCGCGCGCGCGGCAGGTAGAGCAGCCGCTGGGCCTCATTGGGTGCCCGGTCCGAGTTCTTGGCCAGAATGACCGAGCCGTCTGCGGTCGCGTTGCCGATTGCCACAAGGGTGTCGCACATCGTCTGCTCCTCCCGGCCAGTGGCCACCATATCCGCTGCGATGCTCCCCGCGGCCCTGCGGGCCGACCCGGGCGTATTGTATGCCCTCTGGCCCTCGAGAGCAACCGACCGATCTCGTCGGCGTGGCTCGCTGCTGGGGTGGAAGGTCGCTCCTCCGCCTGGCCAGCCTGGGAGCATCGCCAGTTGCGGTACCCCCACCCCTGACCCCGCCCCCGCGGCGCGCTATGCATTACCCATAAGTCGGGCTGCAGAGCATCCCGCGGCATGAGATAGCCCCCCGGCGCCCATC
>JAIMBM010000068.1 GCA_023511475.1 Anaerolineae bacterium | reverse complement strand
CTGCGTCAGTCGGATCATCGAAATCGTGCTGCGAGGAGCAATATGGCGGATCTGTCGCGGTTGCGCGAGTTGGTGGTCAAGAACGAGAAAAAGATCGTCATGGTGGTGATGGATGGCCTCGGTGGCATGCCTGTAGAGCCGGGCGGGAAGACCGCCCTGGAGCTGGCACACACCCCGAACCTGGATGCGCTGGCGGCAAAGGGAATCGTGGGCCTGCACGAGCCGATCGGGCCGGGCATTACGCCGGGCAGCGGCCCCTCCCATCTGGCGCTGTTCGGCTACGATCCGTTCTCCTATGAGATCGGCCGTGGGGTTCTGGAGGCGGTGGGGATCGACTTTCCGCTCACGCCCAACGACCTCGCGGCCCGGGGGAACTTTGCGACGGTGGATGCTGAGGGGCGTATCACTGACCGCAGGGCCGGGCGTATTGCCAGCGAGGCCGCGGCAGAGCTCACCGCCAGGCTGCAGGCGGGGGTCAGGATCGAGGGTGTGGAGGTTTTTGTGGCCCCCGTGAAGGAGCACCGGTTCGTGCTCGTGCTGCGGGGTGAAGGCCTCGTGCCCGCCCTCAGCGAGACGGACCCACAGGCCCTCGGCGTGCCGCCACTGCCGGTCAGGCCACTCGTCCCGGAAGCGGCGCGCACGGCAGAGCTGGTCAACGAGTTCGTGCGGCAGGCCGCCCGCATCCTTGCCGACGCGCATCCGGCCAACATGGTGCTCCTGCGGGGCTTTGCCAAGTACCCGACCATTCCGTCGATGGGCGAGGTGTTTGGCCTGCAGCCTGCGGCTATCGCCAGCTACCCCATGTACAGAGGGCTGGCGAAGCTGGTGGGCATGACCGCCCTCCCTACCGGACCCGCCCTCGCCGACGAGCTTGGGGCCCTTGAGCATGCCTGGGCGGACTATGACTTTTTCTACCTGCACGTCAAAAAGACCGATTCTGCGGGCGAGGACGGGGACTTTGCCCGCAAGGTTGAGGTCATCGAGCAGGTCGACTCGCTCATCCCCCGGCTGGTGCAGCTCCGCCCCGACGTGGTGATTGTGACCGGCGACCACTCGACGCCCGCGCCGCTGCGGGCCCACAGCTGGCATCCCGTGCCGTTCCTCCTGTGGGCGGAGACCTGCAGGCCGGATGGCGTCGATTCCTTCGGCGAAAGGGCCTGCGCCAGGGGAGCCCTCGGTCGCTTCCCGGCGACCGACATCATGCCCCTTGCCCTCG
This sequence comes from Anaerolineae bacterium, assembly GCA_023511475.1. Taxonomy (GTDB): domain Bacteria; phylum Chloroflexota; class Anaerolineae; order SpSt-313; family SpSt-313; genus SpSt-313. The sequence continues at coordinate 8,336 of JAIMBM010000068.1, read as the reverse complement.
CGCATGCCCTCAAGCTGACCAAGTTCGGGGCTTGAGGCCTCGAGGAGCGCAGTGGCTTTGCCTGTGGGCGGGGGTGGATACGATGAGCGCCGATCGCGGCCAGCGCCGGACCAGAGCCGGCAAGGACGTGCGGGCCATGATCAGAGGTGCGACCATGGGGCACCGTCTGTCCAACCGCGAGGTGGCGGACATACTCCTGCAGATCGCCGATATGCTCGAGATCAGGGGCGAGGTCGTCTACAAGGCCCTCGCCTACCGCCGCGCTGCGCAGAGCATCCTCGACCTCGGGCGGGACATCAACGAGGTCTGGGCCGAGGGCGGACTCCGACGTATACCCGGCGTCGGCGAGGCACTGGAGAAAAAGCTCGACGAGCTGCTGCGGACCGGCCGTCTGCAGTACTATGAGGAGCTGCAGGAGGAGATCCCTCCCGGTGTCGTCAGCCTCCTCGCCATCCCGGAGGTGGGCCCGAAGACGGCCCGGCTGCTCTGGGAGCGGCTCGGGGCGACGAGCGTTGCCGAGGTCGAGGAGGCAGCACGGGCCGGCAGGCTGCGCGAGCTGCCGGGGTTGGGTGCCCGCTCGGAGCAGCGCATCCTCGAAGGCATCCGCACGCTATACCAGAGAAGCAAACGCATCCCCCTGGGGGTAGCGTGGCCGATCGCCATGGAGCTCTTGGAGCAGCTCCGCAACCTGCCGGGGGTTGAGGAGGCGTCGGCTGCGGGCAGCCTTCGGAGGATGTGCCCCACCATTGGCGACGTCGACCTCCTGGCTGCGGCGAAGGATGGCGCCGCCGTGACCGATGCCTTCACCCGCTTTCCGCAGGTCGCCGAGGTCGTTGTGCACGGTCCGACGAAAGCCACTGTGATCCTCGAGAACGGGGTACAGGCCGACCTGCGGGTTCTGCCCCGGGAGCGCTGGGGCTCTCTGCTCCAGTACTTTACCGGCTCGAAGGGTCACAACGTGGCCCTGCGCGCGCTCGCGCAGAGCAAGGGCCTCAGCCTGAGCGAGTACGGGTACAAGCGGGGCAACGAAGAGATCCTGTGTGGCGAGGAGAGCCAGGTCTATGAGATGCTCGGGCTGCCGTGGATACCGCCCGAGCTGCGCGAGGACCGTGGCGAGATCCAGGCCGCACAGGAGGGGCGCCTGCCACAGCTTGTGGAGCTCAGGCACGTCCGCGGCGACCTGCACGTGCACAGCGACTGGAGCGATGGCGTCACCCCTGTTGAGGAACTGGCCCTGGCAGCCGGCGAGTTGGGCTATGAGTATCTGGTCGTGTCGGATCACACGCAGTCGCTGGCCGTGGCCAGCGGACTGAGCGCGGCGCGCTTTGCGGAACAACGGCGTCTCATCGACCGTCTGAATGCGAGGAGGCAGGGCGCTCATATCCTCCAGGGATGCGAGTTGGAGATCCACGCCGACGGCAGCCTGGACTTTCCGGACGACGTTCTGGCCGGCTTTGATGTGGTCGTGGCCTCGGTGCACTCGGGCCTCCGGCAGACTCGCGACCAGGTGACGGCGCGGATCATGAACGCGCTCCATAACCCCCACGTCGACGTGATCGGGCATCCGACGGGGCGACTCCTCGGTCAGCGCGAGGCGAGCGAAGTCGACATCGAGGCAATCCTTCAGGAAGCGGCGCGAACCGGCACGGCCATCGAGGTAAACGGGATTCCCGAGCGCCTTGATCTCGATGATGTCCACGTCAAACGCGCCATGGAGCTGGGCGTGCTCATCGCGATCGACTCGGATGCGCACAGCGCCAATGCCCTGCGGGCCATGTACTACGGTGTGGCCATGGCGCGACGGGGCTGGGCGAACCCGCGGTCGGTGCTGAACACGCGCTCTCTGGACCAGCTTCAGAAGTGGTTGAGGCGAAGGGGCTGAGAGAGGCCCCGCGTTGCACATGACATGGAGGTAAGAGCGGTGGCTGTCAGTTCCGGAGGCACGAGGCCTGGAAGCAGCAGACGAGGACGCGATGACGAAGGTGGCCTCCTGGAAGGAAGCTGGGTGTGGATCGCCCTGCCAGTGGGCATCCTCGTCCTTATCGCGGCGCTCTGGTTCCTCATCATCGCCCCTGCGGGCAGCCCGCCTCCACGAGTCACGGTAACCCCGGCGGGCACATCGACGCTCTGGCCGACCGTCACTCCCATGGTTATCGTTGAGCCAACGCAGCCTCCCGCGAGTGCGGCCACAGCCGAGGCGCCCCAGCCCGCGGCCATCGGTGTCGGGGCGCGGGTGGTCGTGGCGGGCACAGGGGAAGCGCAGCTTCGGATCCGTCAGGCGCCTGGCACCGACACAATCACGGTAAAGGTTGTGCCGGACGGCACCCGGCTGGTCATCATCGGAGGGCCCGAGCAGGCGTCGGGTTACACCTGGTGGAAGGTCGAGGACCCGGCAGGAATCGTGGGCTGGGTGGCCGGTGACTTTTTGACACTTGCGCCGTAGGGGTAGCCCATGACGGACGAGAGACAGCGCCTGGAAGAGTTGCGTCGCCTGATCCGCTATCATGACTACCGCTACTATGTGCTGAACAGCCCCGAGATCTCGGATGCGGCCTACGACGCATTGTTCCGGGAGCTTCAGGCGATCGAGGCGCGGCACCCGGAGTGGGTTACGCCCGATTCTCCTACGCAGCGGGTGAGCGGCGAGCCTCAGGCCGGCTTTCGGCGTGTGCGGCATCCGCGGCCCATCCTCAGCCTGGCAAGCGTGGCGAGCGATGAGGAGGTGTGGGCGTGGTTGGAGCGGGCGCGCCGCCTGGCGCCGAAGGGGGCCAGGTTCGACTTTGTTGTCGAGCCCAAGATCGACGGCCTGCGGGTCGTGCTGACCTATCTGGACGGGCAGCTCAGGGTGGGCGCCACGCGCGGAGATGGCGAGGTCGGCGAGGATATCACGGCCAACCTCAGAACCGTGCGCGACGTGCCCCTCTCGATACCTCTGCGAAAGGACGACCCGTCGGTGCCGCCGGTCCCTCGGCGGCTGGTGGTCAGCGGTGAAGCCTACCTCCCGGTCAGCCGCTTTGCTGCGCTCAACGCCGAGCTGGAGAAAAGCGGGGAGCGGCCCTTTGCCAATCCCCGCAATGCCGCAGCGGGCTCGCTGCGCCAGCTGGATCCCCGGGTTACCGCCGCCCGCCCCATCCGGCTCTTCACTTATGCGATCGTCGATGGGGACGGCGTGCCGACGCAATGGGAGGTCCTCCAGCGGCTGCGGCAGTGGGGTTTCCCGACGACTCCTGATGCCCGGCATTTCGATCGGCTGGAGGATGCGCTGGCCTACGTCCACGAGTGGATGGCCCGCCGCTCGGAACTCGACTATGAGGCCGACGGCATGGTCATCAAGATCAATGACCTGGCCCTGCAGGAGGCGCTCGGGGTAGCGGGAAGAGATCCCCGCGGGGCGGTGGCGTACAAGTTCGAGCCGCGCGAGGCGGTCACGAGGCTGCGCGAGGTCGAGATACAGGTCGGCAGCATGGGTACGCTCACCCCGGTTGCCGTCCTCGACCCGGTGCACATCGGAGGCGTGCGCGTCGAGCACGCGACGCTGCACAACTTTCAGGATGTGGCGCGGAAGGATATCCGGCTGGGCGACATGGTTGTAGTCCGGAGGGCGGGGGATGTGATCCCGTATGTAGTCGGCCCGGTGGCCAGCCTGCGGACAGGGGAGGAGCGCCCCATCGAGGCCCCCAAGGAGTGCCCGGTGTGCGGTGGCCCGGTCATCCAGCGGCCCGACGAGGTTGCCGTCTACTGTGTCAATGTAAGTTGCCCGGCCATCTTTGTTCGGCGCCTTGAGGTCTTTGCGAGCCGGGGGGCGATGGATATCGAGGGGCTTGGCTCGCGCGTCGCCCATCAGCTCGTGGATAGCGGCCTTGTGCGCGACCTGTCGGACCTTTACTACCTGCGCGAGGAGGACCTGCTGCGCCTCGAGGGCTTTGCCAAGAAGCGGGCGGAGAACCTGCTGACGGCCATTGAGGCCTCCAAGGAGCGGCCCCTGTGGCGGGTACTGGTCGGGCTCGGCATACGTCACGTGGGGCAGGCGGCAGCGCAGGCTCTCGAGCAGCACTATGGGTCCATCGATGCCATCATGCGCGCCCGGCAGGAGGAGCTGCAGGGGATCGAGGGCATCGGGCCGACGATCGCTCGCAGCGTGGTCGAGTTCTTTGCCAACCCGGCCAACCGGCGCGTGGTGGAGCGGATGCGAGAGGCCGGAGTCCGTATGGAGCCGGAGCGCCGGGCCGCCGAGGGGCGGCGCCCGCTCGAAGGCCTGACCTTTGTGATAACCGGCACGCTCCCGAGCATGAGCCGGGAGGAGGCCACGGCCTATATCGAGGCGCACGGAGGCCGGGTTACCGATGCCGTTTCTCGCAATACCGATTTTCTGGTGGTGGGCGAGGCTCCCGGCGGGACCAAGATGCGCCGGGCACAGGAGCTCGGCACGCCGGTGATCGATGAAGCCCGGCTTCGGGAGATGGTCGAGCAGCGAGCGAGGTAGGCCTTGGAGACCTCCCTTCCCTCGCCCAACAGACGCGCAGATCACCTTCCTTCTGCAGAGCTGGAGGCCGCGCTGGAAGGTCTGCGGGGGGAGCCACAGGTCGTGCAGGGGCTGACGGCCTGGCGCCGCCTTCCCGAACGTGAGGCCGTCTATGGGGAGTGGCCCGCAGGAGTCGCCCCGCGCGTGCTGGAGGCCCTCAGGCGCCGTGGCATTCGTGCTCCCTACATTCACCAGAGCCTGGCCATCGAACGGGCGCTGGCGGGTGAGAACGTCGTCGTCGTCACCGGCACCGCCTCAGGCAAGACGCTCTGCTACAACGTGCCGGTCCTGACCAGGCTGCTTGCGGACCCCGGGGCCCGGGCGATGTATCTCTTCCCGACCAAGGCCCTGACGCAGGATCAGGCCGCCGCTCTGGCAGAGCTGGCTTCGCTGGCCGAAGCTGACCTCTCTATCGGAACCTACGATGGCGATACCAATGCCGACGTGCGGCGCTCGGTGCGCGCGCGGACACGCATCCTGCTGACTAACCCCGACATGCTGCACACCGGCATCCTCCCCCATCATACCAAGTGGGCGGGCTTTTTCCAGGGGCTGGAGTATGTGGTCCTCGACGAGCTGCACGCGTACCGGGGCGTCTTTGGCAGCCACATGGCCAATGTGCTGCGCCGGCTGCAGCGCGTCTGCCGCTTCTACGGGGCGGCACCCCGGTACATCTGCTGCTCGGCGACGATTGCCAATCCGCTTCAGCTGGCAAGAGCGCTGCTTGGGCAGCCGGTCAGCGTGGTCGATGAGGACGGAGCCCCGAGGGGCGAGCGACACATCCTCTTCTACACCCCCCCCATCGTCGATCGCACCCTCGGCATCCGGCGGAGCCCTCTTCTCGACGGGCGTGCCCTCGCAGCCCGTCTGATCGAGCGAGGCCTGCAGACCATCGTTTTTGCGCGTTCCCGCGTATCGGCGGAGGTCCTGCTGACCTATCTCCTCCGGGAAGCGCAGCGCAAGGGCTGGGCGCCGCGGACCGTCCGCGGATACCGGGGAGGCTATCTGCCGGGGGAGCGGCGAGAGGTCGAGCGCGGGCTGAGGCAGGGCGCTGTTCGGGGCGTCGTCGCGACCAACGCCCTCGAGCTTGGCGTCGACATCGGCGAGCTGGCGGCCGTTGTGATGGTGGGGTATCCCGGCACCGTCGCCTCGGCCTGGCAGCAGATTGGCCGGGCGGGGCGCCGGCAGGGGGCGTCGCTGGCGGTGCTGGTGGCGGGGGGCTCGCCGCTCGATCAGTACATCGTGCGCCATCCGGACTATCTGCTCGAGCGTTCGCCGGAGCACGCCCTCATCAACCCGGACAATCCCCTTATCCTCCTCGGGCATCTGGCCTGTGCGAGCTTTGAGTTGCCGTTTGAGGAGGGCGAGCCTTTCGGTGGACGGGATGTGTCGGCCTATCTGGACCTCCTGCAAGAGGAAGGCCTGGTACACAGGGCGAGGCGGGTCGCCTACTGGGTGGGCGACTCTTACCCCGCCCAGCATGTCTCGCTGCGTACGAGTGCGCCCGATTCGTTTGTGATTGCCGAGGAGGAGTCCGGGCGGGTGATCGGTGGGGTGGAGCCTTTTGCCGCGCCGATACTCATCCATGAGGGGGCGATCTATCTGCACGAGGGGCAGCCCTATGAGGTCACGCGGCTGGACTGGGAAGGGCGTCGCGCGACGGTCAAACCGGTGCAGGTGGACTATTACACCGAGGCCTCGACCTCCACTCACGTGCAGGTTGTCGAGGAGCAGGGGCGTGAGCCGGGACTGTACCTGTGCAAGGGGCGTGGCACCGTCCGCGTGACCAGCGTGACCTCGGTGTATCGCAAGGTGCGCCTGTACACGCACGAGAACCTCGGCTGGGGGGCCATCGACCTCCCCGAGCAGGAGATGGAGACCCAGGGCTGTTGGTTCTGGTTCCCACCCGAGGTCGCCATGGCTCTGGTCGAGGAGGGGGTGCTGAGCCCAGAGGCGCGCTTTGACCGGGGCCCAAACTGGCAGGAGATGCGCCGGCGTGCACGGGAGCGGGATGGTTTTCGCTGTCGCTTCTGCGGTGCACCGGAGCGCGAGGACCGCGAGCACGACGTGCACCACCTGCGCCCCTTCCGCGAGTTCGGCTATGAGCCGGGCAAGAATGATGCCTATCTCGCAGCCAACGAGCTCTCGAACCTGATTACCCTCTGTCGCCGCTGCCACTGGCGGGCGGATGGCTCGCAGGTGCCAGCGGGCAGCCTGGCCGGGCTGGCACACGCGCTCGGGAATGTGGCCCCGCTCTTTCTCATGTGTGACCCTCGCGACATTGGGGTGGTGCCTGAGTTGCGTTCGAGTCACACCGAGGGCCCCACGCTGACGGTGTACGATCAGGTGCCGGGGGGCATAGGCCTCAGCGAGCAGCTCTACTCCCTCGGACGCGAGGTCTGGCAGGCCGCCCACGGGCTTGTGGCGGGCTGCACCTGCGAGAGTGGATGCCCGGCCTGTGTCGGCCCTGTGCAGGAGGGAGGCCGAGACCTCAGGCGGCAGGTGCTTCGCCTCCTCGAAGTGGCGAGCGGCGAGGGTGTCGTACAGGGAGTACAGCCTTGAGCGACACGGCTGACGATCTGCGGAAGCGCCTTGAGCGTCTCGGCGTGCGGCTTGGGGCGGGTGGCCTTCAGACGCAGCTGGAGAGGGCGCAGCCGATCGCTCCCCGGCCGGCGCCTCCGCGGCACCGGATCGAGGACTGGGTCCCCGGTGTTGAGGTCGAGACGGAAGAGGGGGCCTGCTTCCTCTCGGAGACCCGCTATCCCCGCGAGCACCGGCACGGTCAGATGCCGGTCGGGGCCGTGCTCGAGCATCGGCCGTCGGCCCTGCGCCTGCTGCTCGGTGAGGCCGACTCCTTTGAGACTGACTTCCACGGGCTGGCCTTTCTCGACACCGAGACCACGGGGCTGGCAGGTGGCACGGGTACCTATGCCTTTCTGGTTGGTGTTGGCCGGTTCGAGGAAGACGAGTTTGTGGTGCGGCAGTACTTTATGCGCGACATCCCCGAGGAGCCGGCGATGCTGGCACTGGTGCGCCGGGTGCTATCGGACTGCCGTGGGCTGGTGACCTTCAACGGACGCGTTTTTGACTGGCCGCTCCTCGAGACGCGCTTTGCCATGAACCGCCAGCCGCCACCCCTCGTGAACGCGTACCACCTGGACCTTCTCGTCCCTGCCCGGCGGTTGTGGCGCCGCCGGCTCAAGTCTTGTGCGCTGTCCTCTTTGGAGGAGCATGTGCTCTGCGTGCAGCGCAGCGGCAACGATGTGCCGGGGTGGGCCATTCCGGGCCTCTACCGAGACTTCTTGCAGTGGGGCAGGGCCGAGCCGATGCGGCAGGTCTTTTACCACAATGCCCACGACATCCTCAGCCTCGCGACGCTGGCAGCTTGGCTCTGTGCGACCCTCAGCGAGCCGCTGCATGCGTTGAGCCACGGAGAGGACTTGCTCAGCCTGGCTCAGCGGCGGGAAGTGGATGGGGACCTCGCTTCTGCCACAGAGCTGTACGAGCGATGCCTGCGCTGCCAGCTTGCACCAGAGGAGCGGCATGCCGCGATGCACCGCCTCGCCCGGCTGTACCGGCGGGCGGGTCGCGCTGAGGATGCCGTGGCGCTATGGCACGCCCTTGCCGAAGAGAGGGACGTTGAGGCCTGTATCGCTCTGGCCAAGTACTATGAGCACACGGTTCGCGACCTCGCGCGTGCCCGAACCCTGACCACGCGCGCGCTCGCCCTGCTCGGTCAGCAACCCCGTCCGGACAGGCGCAGGCTCGCTGAGGCGGAGCGACGCCTTGGGCGCCTTGCCGACAAGTCCAGCCG
>JAIMBM010000677.1 GCA_023511475.1 Anaerolineae bacterium | reverse complement strand
GGTGACCCTGATCGGCCTCGGCGCCCTGTGGCTGGTGTGGTACGACCGGCGCAGACGGGCGGCGCCTCCGGCGTAAGGCTCGTGTTCGGCATAGCTGCGGGAGGGCCTGGAGCGGCCCTCCCGCAGGCCGTGGGGGACCGCCGTGACAGAGATGGCCTGCTCGCGCCTGCAGGACAAGCAGCCCTGGAATCCTCTCAGCCTTTCGGGGTCACTGCGACATTGCCAATAACGACGGCATCGCTACCATCGGGCAGGCACAGTCGCGAGCCGCTGGCATCGTAGAGGCCGATGCAGAGGGTGTACCGGCCAGGTGCCAGATCGGCCGGAAGGATGAGCCCATGGCTGGTCGTGACCTGCCCTGCGGCCCACTGGCTTGTAGGCGGCCGCGGCCAGACGTCGCTCTGCGCCACGAGCTTGCCCTCGGGGGAGAGGAGCTGGGCAAAGACCGCATAGTCGGCGGGCAAGGGGCCTGCAACGTCCCATCGCAGCCGCAGGGCGAAAGCACTGCCGGGGCGTAGGGGCGCATCGGGAGGCGTCGCTGCCACCAGACGCAGGGCGTCCGTGTAGCGCGCGTCTAGGGCGCACTCGGAAGGGAACGGGGCCAGCACATAGTGGGCTGCCCGAACGTCGCCGTACCAGGTCTCGAGGCAGAGGGCAGCATTCGAGCCGAACCAGCTCTCCAGATCCGCAAAGAGGGCTCGCCTGATCTCGTCTGCGTTGTCATAAAGCAGCCAGACACGGTCATGGGACTGGAGGACGGTGGGCAACCACTCCCCAGGTTTGGCCCAGGCCACCCCTCCGATGTTGGGGAAGAGGTAGATGTCGGCCGCTGGCAGGTACGGGCGCAGCCGCTCCAGAAGCTCGGGCTGCACGATGACGACGGCCTCCTTCCGCTGCTGGTTCTCCCGCAGCGTCTGAATGAGCGGGGCCAGCGGCTCCTGCCTGAGGCGTGTTGCGGAAAAGGCGCGCCACGTTGGGCCAAGACTGACCAGCATCCCCACCATGGTGACGGCGAGGGCCGTCGGCAGGGTCGCCTTCCGCACCCATCGCCAGGCGGGCGCCCCTAGAGTGCGGGAGAGGCAGTCCAGGCCGAGCAGCAGGATCACGGACGTGCGCACGAGGATGATGGCGGTGAGGAACTCTTTCTGACCATCCAGAGCCACAAAGGCGATGGGCCACTCGGCCACCAGAAAGCTGTCGAGGAGCAGTGCGTAGGTGAGGCCGCGTGTTGGCCGCAGGGCGATCAGCGCCAGCGTACCGAGGTACACCGCCCACTGCGGGCTGTAGCCCTTGTTGTACAGGATCAGGAGTGTCAGGCTGAAGGCAGCGAACTGTGCCACCCGGCGCCGGTCGGTCCAATCGATGCGGCGGGTTATCGCCACGGCGTAGACGGCTGCGAAGGCCAAGGTGACAGGAAGCCACGGCAGGCGGGCCGGATGTACGGCGTAGGCAGCCGCTGCGGGGTCTATCCGGGACTCCAGGGGCGCGACCACCCCATAGCTCCAGTAACCCTCGAGGAGGCTCCACACGCTTTGCCATGAAGACCTGGCTGTGAGTGCCTCGAAACCTGCAAGCACGTACGTCGGTGCGGCCAGCAGCGGCGGTAGCGCGACAAGGGTGGCTCCCAGCAGAGTGCTGCCGACAAGGAGCGTGCGCTCGCGCATCCTGCGGAAGCTGAACAGGCCGACAGGCACCATGGCGATGGGAAAGACCTTGGCCATGAAGCCGAGGCCGGCCGACACGCCGGCAAGCCACGGCCGCTCGCTGAGCAGGCCATACAGGGCAAGCGCCAGGAAGAAGAGCGCCAGCGGCTCAAACCACGACAGGTAAGTGAACAGCGGGGCGAACAGCAGGGCCCACAGGCCCGCCACGCGCACCGCTTCATCGCGTCCGCCGATGCGGTCAACGCAGACGTAGACGAGGCAAAGCGTCGCTGTTGTGAAGGGGAGAAGCGCCAGCCGAAAGCAGAGGTTGAACCAGAAGATCGGATCTCCGACGGGGGGAAAGTGCAGGCTGACTCGGTAGGCCAGCGCGGCCAGCCAGGGCATGAGCGGCGGGTACTCCATCCAGAAGTCGAAGAAGGCGATGTACCCACTTCCGGCAAGGCGGCCGATGTCAAAGTAGTAGTACTGATCGGGCCCATGCCCGGCCAGGAAGCCGCCGGGGCGCAGAGTGATGGCGGCGAGTATCCGGAACACCGTAAATGCAGCCAGAATCAGCAGGAAAGGGCGGTGGCCCGAAAGCCGGCTGCGCACCCGACGCAGGATCGCCATAGGCGTGCATCCCTTCCTCTATGCCGGAGCAAGGCCCCGCTGGGCAAAGCGAGCCACATCGTAC
>JAIMBM010000676.1 GCA_023511475.1 Anaerolineae bacterium | reverse complement strand
GGTCTGTGGACCGACTTGGAGGGGGCCACGGGGGTGGGGGGCCTGGCAGCAGCACAGATGAGCCTGCCTCCAGGGTGACCTGCAGCCCGTTCGGGCAAGTCCTTGACAGCATACAGAACTTGAGGTACAATCGTAAAGCTTACAAAGCCGAGTTCTCGATATGAGAAGCGGGGGAACCAGCGTGTGCTTCTTGGCACGCGGGGGTGAATCCGGCCCTCAGGGCTGGTAGGGTTGCTCTCCCAACCCGAACCCGACAGCTAACCTCGTAGGCTTGCGGGAGAGTGGCGTGACCCAGGGCCACTCAGCCCCTGGGTCTTTCTGTCTCTGGCGCTGCCAAAACCTTCTTCTCCTCCTTTGAGACGGGGTGGGGGCACCTGGGCGAGGGGTGCCTCCCACCCCAGTTCTCAACTGCCGCTCCTCATGGGGGAGCCCTGGAGTTTTCAGTGCGCAGTTGCCTTGCGGGGCCATGAGCCTTGTGCTATAATGGGCCGACCCTGGACCCCATAAAGGTCGGAGTCTGCATCATGCACACGCCGAAGGAATGCTACGCTCTATGCCGGACCGACATCGCCGGGCTCCGATAGCGCGCTCCACGGGCAATCGCAACCTGCTGTGGAGCGTTTTGCTGGTCGCCTTCCTCGTCGGCGGCCTGTATTTTGGCTACCTCTTCTACGCCAGCGTCCGCGATATTGTGGCTTACGCGGAGCTCCCCTTCACCACGGGCGGGCACACCAGCCTCACTTCGCCCCGGCGGTCGAGCTCGACCGGACCGGTTGCTCAGCGCGAGCTCACCGAGCGGGTGAACATCCTCTTCCTCGGGATCGACCGGCGGGACAACGACCCCGGGCCATGGCGCACGGATACGATGATCCTCTTCAGCCTCGACCCCGTCAGCAAGACGGTCAGCATGCTGTCCATGCCCCGCGACCTGTGGGTGACCCTGCCCGGCTACAACCTGAACGAGCGAATTAACGCCGCCTACGTGTACGGTGAGAAGTATGGCTATCCCGGCGGCGGACCCGAGTACGCCAAGAGAACCGTCCAGTACAACCTGGGCATTCCCGTGCACTATTACGTCTGTATCGACTTTGAAGGCTTTATCAAGATCATCGATGCCATCGGCGGTATCGACATCGACGTCCCCCGGGAGATCATTGACTACAACTACCCCACTCCCGACTATGGCACGACGCGCCTGTACATCCCCGCCGGCCGCCAGCACATGGATGGGGACATGGCGCTCAAGTATGCCCGCACCCGTCACGACAGCTCGGACATCGATCGAGCACGCCGGCAGCAGCAGGTCATCAGAGCCGTGCGAGACAAGGTCCTCAGCCTCAACTTTCCGCTGGCACGCATTCCGGAGCAACTGCGCATACTCGGAGATAGCGTTCAGACCGACATGGGCATCGAGGAGCTGATCGCCATCGGACAGGCAGCGCGTGAGGTGCCCGAGGATGGCATCAGGTCCGGTGTGATCGACGAGACCATGGTCATCTCGTGGAAGACTCCCGAGGGATGGGACGTGCTCGTGCCGCGTCCGGATCGGATACGCGCCCTCGTGGGTGAACTCTTCCCGGCGCCGACGCCGACCGTCACCCTCGGTCCGCTGGGCGATCGCGAAAAGCTTGCCCAGGAAGCAGCCCGCATCGAGATACAGAACGGTACACAGACGCCGGGCCTCGCCTCCAAAGCGGCGACCGAGCTCCGCGCGGGCGGCTACAACGTCGTCCGCTACGGCAATGCCGACCGGCCCGACTATCCCGAGACGGTCATTATCGTCTACGCGGACAAGAGGTACACCCTCGCCTCGCTAAAGGCCCACTTCAAGCTCGGCGACACGCACGTGCTCCGCCAGGAAGGCATCAAGACGGATATCGACATCCGCGTCATCCTCGGCGCGAACGCCGTGGCGGAGTGAGGCGAGGGCCCGCGGCAGCCCGGCCATGCCTCTTCTATCCCCAGAAGGCCCCGGATAGGTGTTCAGACTCGCGCTCAGCGCATGGCGCGCACGCAGACCGTTGGGATTCCAGCCAGTTTGGACAGGCGTTACGCCGGGTCCTCCCGCAGCCTTGCCGCGGGGGAGGGGATGCTCTTTCTCATGGAGGGGGTAACCGCGGGTGGCTTCGCCGCCAGCGGTTACCCCCTCCTACCTGGATTTCCCCGCCCCCGCCGCGGCGCTATCCATTGCCCACAAGTGGCCTGGGGCGAGCGTAGGCGCCAATGGCCTGCGCAGCATCTCGCGGAGGCTGCCGCCCCCTCCCCTCGACTTTGGCCTTTCGCCGCGCGCCCCTCAACATCACGCAGAAGCCGCCGCGATGGCCCCCAACGACCCTGT
>JAIMBM010000675.1 GCA_023511475.1 Anaerolineae bacterium | reverse complement strand
GGGCGGGGCCCCGCGAACACAGGGTCGCCGGGGGGCCATTGCGGCGGCTTCTGCGTGATGTCGGGGGGCGTGCGGCGAAAGGCCAAAGTCGAGCCCCTCTATTTGGATTCCCCGCCCTCGCCGCGGCGGGGCGGGGTTAGGGGGGGTGAAGATGGAAGGTCCCTACGCCCACAGAGGGGGGCGGCGCCTGTCTGCCCCTGAACCTGCCTGGGGGAGGGGTGATGACAGAAGGGGTCGGAGATAGGAGACCCTGCCGACTGCAGGGGCAACGGCTTGGACGGGAAGCCTTCCGTGAGCTGTGGGACGGCTTGGTTAGCGTCTATGGGGCCATGGGGGTGGGGGTCCCGGCAGCAGCACAGATAAGCCTGCCCCCGGACTGAACTATACCCGCCCCATCGACCCGCTTGACAAGGGCGTGAAAACGTCATATGATAATCACAGACTAGTCTGTGCTACAGACCAGTCTGCGGCGCTGGGAGGTGTTGGATGGACCCTGACGTCGAGCGCATCGTGCAGCGCACCAAGCGCTGCTGGTACGATGATGGCCTCGCCGAGATGGCAGGCGGCCTGATGTTCGTCTGCATAGGCCTGGTGTTCCTGGCGCAATACGCCCTGCCCTCGCCCGGAGCGAGCGGAGTCGCCGCCCTCGGCCTGCCGGCCGTGGTCATCGGTGGCGGGCTGCTGGCTCGCTGGCTGCTGCGATTGGCAAAGGACAGGTTGATCTACCCGCGCACCGGCTATGTGAGCTATCGCCGTGCCGGCCCGCGGCGGTTGCTGGCGAGCGCTCTCGCGGGGGCCACGGGGGGCGTGCTCGCGACGGTGGTTCCCCTGGCGACTGGCTCCCGCGACTGGCTGCCGGCCCTCGCAGGCGTGCTGATCGGCGTCGCGTACGCGTGGCTCGGGTATGCCGTCGGAGTAACTCGCTTCTACCTCCTGGGCGCTGCTTCGGCTGCTATTGGCCTGGCAGTGGGTTGGACCCATCTGGGCGACCTGCGCGGTGGCGCCGTCTATTTCGGCCTCCAGGGGCTGGCGACGATACTCTCCGGTGCCCTGGCCCTGCGTTCCTACTGGCTCAAGACGCGGCCCGCGGAGGATCACGGTGAAACCGGTACCGCCTGACCTGCGGAGCCTGGCCGATCTGGATCGCGTGATCCACGAGCCATCGCGGCTGGTCATTGTGGCCATCCTCAGTGCCGTCGATGAGGCGGATTTCGTCTTCCTGCTTCGTCAATCAGGCCTTTCCAGGGGCAACCTCTCGGCCCACATGACCCGGCTGGAGGAGGCAGGCTATGTCCGTGTGAACAAGCGGTTTCGTGGCAGGGTCCCGCAGACGGTCTACAGCCTCACCGAGGCAGGGCGCGCGGCCTTTCGCGATTACTGCGAACGCGTGAAACGGATGGTCGAGAGCCTTGACAGGGACTGAGCCGATGCCCGCCTTGCGACCCGAGCTCGGCTTTACCGGGCACTCCGGAGGATGGTTGCCCTGAAGCTTGGCCCGGACTCCCCGGAGACTGACATCTGCTGAGAGGAGGGCACGTTGAGCGACCTGGTTATCCGCACGGAAGAGCTATCCCGACGCTTTGGCAGCGTGCGAGCCGTCGACTCCCTGTCGCTCGAGGTACCGGCGGGGATCGTTTTTGGCTTCCTGGGACCAAATGGCGCCGGCAAGACGACGACGATACGGCTCCTTCTGGGGCTGCTCGAGCCGACGGGCGGCCGGGCTTGCGTCCTGGATTTTGACACGCGGAGGGAGTCGGACCGTATCCGCGAGCAGTGTGGCGCGCTCTTGGAGCACTCGGGGCTCTATGAGCGCCTGAGCGCGGAGGACAACCTCGAGTTCTACGGTCGCGTCTGGCGGATGCCGGCGGCAGAGCGGCGGAAGCGGACGCAGGAGCTCCTCGTCCACCTGGGCCTCTGGGAGAGGCGCCACGAGCTGGTCGGGACCTGGAGCCGCGGCATGAAGCAAAAGCTCGCCCTGGCCCGGGCGCTCTTGCATCGGCCGCGCCTCATCTTCCTCGATGAGCCGACGGCCGGCCTGGACCCGGTCGGGGCGGTCGCTGTGCGCGAGGACCTGGCGAGGCTGACGGCGAGCGAAGGGGTGACCGTGTTCCTGACCACCCACAACCTTGCCGAGGCGGAAAAGCTCTGTCAGCAGGTTGGCGTCATCCGCGAGGGCAGGCTCCTGGCGGTCGGCAGCCCGGACGAGCTGCGGACAAGGACGGGCGCCCCGCGGGCGCAGATCGTCGGGCGCGGGTTCGACGAGCGCGTGCTGGATCTGCTGCGTGCGCGCCCCGAGGTCGCCGATGTCCGGCTTCACGACGGTCAGCTCTCTTTGGAGC
>JAIMBM010000674.1 GCA_023511475.1 Anaerolineae bacterium | reverse complement strand
CGGGGCGCCTGCCTGGGGGAGGGGCAGGGGTGGGGGTACTCCGGAGTTGCGCCACATCGCCGCTCCCGCTCGGCGTGCCCGCAACACCAGTGTGGACTGCGAATGGTCGCCTCCGACAAGCACCGCAGGGCTCTCTCATGCGCCGGGACGCCCCGCAGCTCGACTTATGGGTCGTCCATAGGCCGCGGCGGGTGCGGAGCACGGGGCTTAACCCCGCTTTGCCCACAGGACAAAGCGGGGTTGAGCCCCAGAGGAGGGGGGAGGAGCGTTCCCGGCGCGGCGTAGCTGGAGGTCATCCCGGCGGCCTCCGCGCGGCGCAGCGGGTTCCGCGCCGAAAGGCGAAACTCGAGCTTGTCGCCTGGCATGCTTCTTGCTGCACTCCCCCAGATGCTGATTCTGCGGAGATGCCAATGACGCACAGGGCTGCGGTCGAGGCGCCGGCGCCTGAGGCGGCCAAACGCGCCGCCCTGCAGCGGGCGGCGGAGGTGCTCGAAGCCGAGGCGGAGCGGATCACCGACCGCTGGGTGGACCGGCTCCTGGCCACCATCTATCGGGGCCGCACCGACCTGGGGCTGGAGGACTTGCGCAGCCGGACGCCGGTGCTGGTGCGGGGCGTGGCCGAGGCACTGCGCCGAGGCGAGCCGGAGGTCGTGCCGGCACCGTGGACCGGAGCGGCGCGGGACCATGCCCGGCTCCGTATGGGCCAGCGGGTGCCGCTCGGCGACCTCCTGCGCGAGTATCAGATGCTGCGCCAGGAGATCTGGCGTGCCCTCCGGCAGCACCTCAGCGCGGTGGCCGCGGTTGACGTCTACGACGTGGCCGAGAGCCTCGACGCGGCCCTCGATACAATGGCTACCATCTCGACGGACACCTACGGCGCCGAGCTCGAGCAGCAGATCGCCCGGCTCGATGCGGTGATCGCCTCGGCGCCGGACGGCCTCGCCGTGTACGATTCCGAGCAGCGGATCAACCGCATGAACAGCATCGCCCAAACTCTCCTAGGGGTGAAGGCCGGAGAGCCGCCCATGACGCTGGCGGAGCAGATGGCCCGCCTGCGGGCCGAAACCGGGGAGGGCAAGCCCTTCCCCGTAGAGGAGACGCCCCCCGCTCGCGCCCTGCGGGGCGAGCTGGTGCAGAACGTGGTCATGGTCGTTCACCGGCCCGATGGCGAGGCCCTGTGGATGCTGGTCAGCGCCGCCCCGATCCGCACGGCCGACGGGGCGCTGCTCGGGGCCGTGGCAGCCTTCCGGGACATCACCGCCCAGCACGAGCTCGAGGAGCAGCGCGAGGATATGCTCCGCGCGATCTCGCACGATCTGCGGAGCCCCCTCAGCGCCGTCCTCGGCCAGGCGCAGCTCCTGGAGCGGCGGCTGCAAAAGGCGGGTCTGGAGCGCGAGCGTGCGAACGCCGAAGCGATCATCACTAGTGCCGAGCGGATGAACAGGATGATCCAGGACCTGGTCGACGCGGCACGCCTGGAGAGCCGACAGCTCCGACTCAACCTGCAGCCAGTCGACCTCCGCTCGTTCATCCCGGATCTGTTGGAGCGGCTGGAGCCGGTCATGGAGACGCGGCGCGTCCGCGTGCAGGTCCCCGAGGGGCTGCCGCCCGTGCAGGCCGATCCCGATCGGCTGGAGCGTATCCTCTCCAACCTGCTCTCGAACGCACTCAAGTTTTCGCCGCCGGGCTCAGAGGTGACCGTTTCGGCGCAACAGCGGGGGGATGAGATCGTCACCTCGGTGTCGGACCATGGTCCTGGCATTCCGCCGGAGGATATCCCCAAGCTCTTCCAGCGCTATGCCCGAACGACCGTCGGCGAGGCGCGGCGAGATGGCCTGGGTCTGGGCCTCTACATAACGCGAGGACTGGTGGAGGCCCATGGCGGCCGAATCTGGGTGGAGAGCGAGGTTGGCGTAGGCAGCACCTTTTCCTTCACCCTGCCGGTCGCCCGGCGCTGACGGGCCAGGCGCCGAGGCCTCTGTCCCCTGCAGCCCCCTCGGATGGCGACCGGCGTCCAGTTCATTTTTCAGGGCATTTCCCACGCTGTGTCCGGCTCCCCTCCCCCCATCCCCTCCCCAGTTCAGGGGCGGACAAGTTGCCCCACGGGCGGGGCCAACGCATTCGAGGGGCAGTGCCCCATGCCCCCCTACCCCCCTTCCCCGCCGCTTGTGCGGCGGGGAAGGGGGGCGTTTTTTCCTGTAACTGGAGTTTGGCCTTTTCAGGTCTTCATCCGTCACCACCGGCTCTGACGCTCCTGAGCCGCCGTGGGCGCCCCGCGGGTCGTCGCGGCTCCCACCCCGCGCCCGTCCCCCAGCGGGGCACAACTGTGCCCGGCTGGGGGA
>JAIMBM010000673.1 GCA_023511475.1 Anaerolineae bacterium | reverse complement strand
ATTCCCCGCCCCCGCCGCGGCGGGGGCGGGGTTAGGGGTGGGGGACCGAAGATGGAAGGTCCTTACGCCTGCACAGGAGACGGAGCCTGTCCGCCCCTGAACCCCCGCAACGGGCGGATAGGTCCGGTCCGCCCTCTGCGGCCATCTTGCTTCAGGCGATGGGGCGATCTATTCCCGCGCGTCGTGGGAACGGTAGGGGGTCGCGGCAGGGCGATGCTGCGGCGCCGCGGCAGGCTCCGCAGGCACGAGCCCCATCTCGGCGGCGCGCACCGCCGCCTGCACCCGGTCCGTCAGGTTCAGCTTGGCCAGGATGTTGGAGACGTGGCTGCGCACGGTGCCGGGGCTGATGACCAGGCGCGCGGCGATCTCGCCGTTCGTCAGGCCCTGTGCGACCAGCGCGAGGACCTCGCGCTCCCTCGGCGTGAGGCCCTCGATTGACGCTGCACCGGTGCCGGAGCCGCCTGCAGAGCGGAACAGGGCCGGGTCATCGACCAGGACGTACCCGCGCGTGGCGGCCTCGGCCGCGAGGACGACACTCTGCGGCGTGATCTCCCGGCAGAGGAAGCAGGATACGCCGCGGCGCATGGCTTCGAGGATGAGGGCCGGGTTTTGGGCACGGCCGATCATGATCAGTGCGCTCTCCGGCGAGGCCTCGCGCAGGGCATCGATGAGGGTTGGCCCGTGCTCCGCGGTCACGCGGGAGGATAGAAAGACAACCTCCGGTGCCAGCCGCGCCAGCTCGCCGACCAGGGCTTCGCGGGGTGTGTGAGGGACGATCGACACCCGGAACCCGGCCGAAGCCAGAACCTGCTGCAACCCGAGCCGGTAGACGACGCTGGCGATGATCAGTGCTGCGTGCATGTACAGCGTTCCCCTCCTTACAGGAGTCCGGCCGCGTCATGCCTCTGCCTGTGGGGAGCTACGCGGCCTCCCTGGCAGACGGCGCTGCGGATGCTGCTGACTAGGCCGGCAGGCTGACCCGATGACAGCACCTGCGAATGCTCTTGGCTTACAGGGCGGCTGTCGGTTGACAGAGCCTATCGACTCTATATTGCATCGCACGCACCACCTCATTGCGGGGGGCAGTATCTTCTGCGTTAAAAGCAGGTTACAATCCGGTCTCAAGCTGCACGCGAGGCACCGTCTGCGTGTTGGGACGGCGCGCTGCTTGCGGCATGGCGCCATGCCGTCCGTCACGGGGGAAGGTCGCTACCGGGCCCATCCAACGGTTCCTGGTCTCTGTCGCTCATCCCGACCGTGCCCTTGCCTGGACCGGGAGATGACCCCTCTGCCCGCCAGCCGGGCGCGCCTGGCAGCCTGATCTGCTGCCTAACCGTTCAGTCTCGCACCCTGGCGGTGCCGGCTGCCGCATGTTGCCCGCACCCCGCCCCCTCGGGGCGGGGGGCCCCCCCCCCCCCCCCCCCCCCCGCCTCGGACTCGCCAGGGTCGCCGGTCCCCCCCGGTCCCGACGACGGCCTGCCTTGGCCGAGCCCCGTAACCCGGCCGGCGACTGGCCGTCCGCTCTCGCGCACCCACCCGCGAGGAGACACGGTAGCCACTCGGCACAACGACAATGCCCGATTAGTCCGGGTTATCCGCAGAGGTCCGCCCGATTCTGCCGGTGATCCGCCCCCTCTGGTTTCCGTGGGCTCGCGGCCTTAGCGTGGGTGATCGGTGCGGAGCCCGAGGCGAGGCGGACGCGAGCCGAGCCGGACCGGGTGGCTGGGGCGACCTCGGCCCGCGGTCGGGCTCGGCCTCGGAAAGTGCGAACACCGTCAGGGAGGTCCGGTGCAGCCGGGGCAGGATCCACGGACAGTGCCAGGCATCCCGTTTGCGGGCATGGTCGGGGTGCCGAGCCAGCGCAGCCGGGCGGGTACGCCGGTGCCGACGTTTCGCCGGCAGGAGTACGTGACCTACCGCCGCCAGCTGCATCGATGCCTCGACGCCTTTGCCCAGATCCTCGACCGGTTCCAGTTCGACGAGGACCGCCCGATGACCGGCCTCGAGCTGGAGATCTGCCTGGTCGACCGGGACTGGCAGCCGGCGATGCGCAATCAGGACCTGTTGGCGCTGTTCGCCGAGGGCGACCTCGCCGGCGTCTTCCAGGAGGAGCTCGGCCGGTTCAACATCGAGGCGAACATCCCGCCCCGGCTCATCGGCGGGACCGGCCTGGACGACTGCGAGCAGTACCTGCGCACCACGCTCAACCAGGCCCAGGCCCGGGCCGAGAGCATCGGCATCGGGCTGGTCACGATCGGGATCCTGCCCACGATCACCCCGGACCACACGGTCCTGGCGAACGTCTCGTCCAATCCGCGGTACTCGACGCTGAACTACCAGATCCTCAC
>JAIMBM010000672.1 GCA_023511475.1 Anaerolineae bacterium | reverse complement strand
GCAGGCTCACCCACCACACCCAGCGCAGCCGCAACAGCGCCGCGATGGCTGACAGGCCGATGGCCACCTGGAAGAGCGTCACCCCCAAGGCAAAAACCCGGTGCCGCTCCAAGAGTTGTCGGGACTCCTCCAGCAGGGCCTTGGTTTCCCCATCTTGCCGCTGGGCTTCCTCCTTGAGCCCATTTTGCAGGCTCTGGCGCCGCTTGGCCTCTTGGCGCGCCGCCTCGATCTGCTCGGGAGGGGCCCCCAGCAGCGTCAAGGTTTCGGCGTGGGTGGTTTGCAGGTACTTCTTCAGGCTGTCGGCCTGAAACTCGCTCCAGGTATCCGAGGCCTTGGCCTGAGAGAGGGTAGCCAGGTTGGATTTGTACAGTGCTTCGTTAGCGCTATCTCCCGCCAGCAGCGAAGCGACAGCGGCGAGCACGGCGAGCGCTGCCAGCGGCAAGGTCATCGTCGGAGGGGACTCGTGCAGGTGATGCGCCGCCTCGGGGCTGACCCGCGAGTCGCCGAAGAAGGTCATAAAGACCGCCCGCGACATGTAGAACGCCGTCAGGCCGGCGGTGATCAGCCCGAGCAGCCACAGGAGCACATTCCCGCTGTGATAGGCCGCCGCGAGGATCTCATCCTTGCTGAAGAACCCGCTGAGCGGCGGAATGCCGGAGATCGCCAGCCACGCGACCACGAAGGTGGTGCCGGTGACGCGCAGCTTGCCGAACAGACCGCCCATGCGCCGCATATCCTGCTCGCCGCCGAGGGCGTGAATCACACTGCCGGCGCCGAGGAACAGCAATGCCTTGAAGAAGGCATGGGTGGTCAGGTGGAAGATGCCCGCCGCGTATGCGCCGACGCCCACGGCCAGGAACATGTAGCCGAGCTGGCTGATCGTCGAGTAGGCGAGCACGCGCTTGATATCGGTCTGCACGAGGGCGATGCTCGCCGCATAGATGGCCGTCAGCGTGCCTATCGCCGCCACGACCGCGCTGGAAAAGGGCGCGAGCGCAAAGAGCACGTGGGTGCGGGCCACCATGTACACGCCTGCCGTGACCATGGTCGCGGCATGGATCAGCGCGCTGACCGGAGTCGGACCCTCCATGGCGTCCGGCAGCCACACGTACAGCGGTATCTGGGCGGACTTGCCGACGGCGCCCGTGAACAGGAGCAGCGTGATGGCCGTCGCAACTGCGCCGCCGGCCTGGAGCATCACCGGAGCGCGCTCAAACACCTCTCGGAAGCCCAGGGTGCCAAAGGTGGCAAAGATGAGCATGATGCCGAGGGCGAAGCCAAAGTCGCCCACGCGGTTGACGATGAAGGCCTTCTTGCCGGCGTCGGCTGCCGACTTTTTCTGGTACCAGAAACCGATCAGCAGGTACGAGCAGAGGCCGACCGCCTCCCAGCCCAGGTAGAGCAGCAAAAAGTTGTCGGCGAGGACGAGGAGAAGCATGCCCACGATAAAGAGGTTCAGGTAGGTGAAGAAGCGGGCATAGTCGGGATCCTCGCGCATGTACCCGTTGGAGTACAGGTGTATGAGGGCACCCACACCGGTGACGACCAGGAGCATCACCACCGAAAGGGGATCTACGAGGAGGCTCAGCCCGACATGCAGGTCCCCGGCGACGACCCAATCCCACAGTGCGAGGTGGACCTCTCGGGCCTCGGCGGGCCGACTCAGCAGCCCTGCGAGGACGCCAACCCCCCACAGGAATGACAGGGCCACAGCGACGGTAGCGAGCGCGCCACACGCCCGCCGGCCGAGGCGGTAGCCAAAGAAGGCGTTGATGAGCACCCCCGCGAGGGGGAAGACGAGCACCAGCCATGCGTACTGGAGCATCGAGACCTCCGCTCAGCCCTTCAGCAGGCTCACTTCGTCCACGTCGGTCGTGCCCTGGTGCCGGAAGAGGGTGACGATCAGTGCGAGCCCCACGGCGACCTCGGCGGCTGCCACCGCCATAACCATGAGCACCGTGACCTGGCCATCGAGCGACTGGTGGGCACTGCCGAACGCCAGAAGCGCCAGGTTGGCCGCATTCAGCATCAGCTCGACGCACATCAAGATCACGAGGACATTGCGCCGCACCAGCACGCCGATCGCGCCGATGAGGAACAGGATCGCCGAGAGCACCGGCGCCCGGCTGCTGATAGTCAGGACCGTTGCCCCCGACCAGGTGGTGGCAGAGCGCTTGCAGAGGCGCAAAGAGGGAGTGAGCCCACGCAACAGATCGGAGGCCGACTGGGAGGTGTACCTCCGCATGAAGGCCGAGTACGAGGAGATAGAGCGGCCCCACATGGTGGTCGACACATCCCAGGATCTTCAGCAGCCGATAGATGAGATAGTGAAGATCATCCAGGACAAGAGATGAAGAC
>JAIMBM010000671.1 GCA_023511475.1 Anaerolineae bacterium | reverse complement strand
CGGCGAAGCCGCCCGCGGACACCCCCTTTATTTGGATTCCCCGCCCCCGCCGCGGCGGGGGCGGGGCGAGGGGTGGGGGCACCTGCGGAAGAGAGGACGCTGGCCTCCCTTAAGTTAGCGCCTATGGGGGCGCGGGGTGGGGATCGTCCTGCCTCCGGCCAACGGAGGATCGTCTGCCGCCGACGCCAGCTCCCCCAGCCGTCGACAGGTGCGCCGTCTCGCATGTACTATGGCGGCCGGGGCCGCTTTTCCACGCTGTATCCTTGCGACTATAATGACCTCGGCCCCCCATGAGAGGACACGGCGCTTCTCGTGTGGGCACTGTGCGGCAGGCTATCCCGCTTCGGAAGCACTGCCTTCCACATACGTTCCCGGAGGCAGAGGAGATGATCTACTACGGCGCCGACTATTACCCCGAAGAGTGGCCCCGCGGGCGCTGGGCCCGCGACGCCGAGCTGATGCAACAGGCCGGATTCAACCTGGTGCGCCTCGGAGAGCTGGCCTGGTCGCGGCTGGAGCCCGAGCCCGACCGCTACGACTGGGCCTGGCTCGATGACATCATCGCCCTGCTCCACAAGCACGGCATCGCCACCCTCCTCGGTACCCCGACGACCGCCGCCCCGCCGTGGATCGTGGACCTGGACCCCGAGGTGACGCTGGTCTGGGAGGACGGCACCCGCTCCTCCTACGGCTACTGGAGCAACTATTGCGTCAGCAGCCCGGTGTTTCGCGAACGCAGCCGTCGCATCGTCGAGGCGATGGCCCGCCGCTATGCCGATAACCCCGCCGTCATCGGCTGGCAGGTCGATAACGAGTTCGGGGTCATGGGTCGGGCCCGCTGCTACTGCGACCGTTGTCGCAAGGCCTTTCAGCGCTGGCTGAGGGCCCGCTATGGCGCGCTCGAAGCCCTGCACAGCGCCTGGGGCGTTACCTTCTGGAGCCACGAGTACAGCGACTGGGCGCAGATTCCCGCCCCGCGCCGGACTACGGGCCCGCACAACCCCGGCCTGCTCCTGGACTGGGCACGCTTTTGCTCCGACCGCACCCTGGAGTTTGCGCGCATACAGTGCGACATCCTCCGCACCCTGGCGCCCCGACAGCTCCTCACACACAATTTGCTCGCCGCCCAGTTCACGCACCTGGACAACTACCGCCTCTCGGAGCTCTTTGACGTCATCGGTTGGGATAACTATATCGCCGCCGAGCACCCCGAGGCAGGGGCGCTCTCTCACGACGCCTTCCGCTCCTGCAAGCGCCGGAGCTTTTGGGTGCTCGAGCAGCAGTGCGGCGCCAAGTTCTGGGCACCCTACGCGGCCTTGCCGAGAGGCGCGGTGCGCCTGGCCAGCTACCAGGGGATCGCCCACGGCGCGGACGCTATCCTCTTCTTCCGCTGGCGCTCGGGTCTGATCGGCGCAGAGCAGTACCACGCCGGCATCCTCCCGCACGACGGCCGCCCCGGCCGCACCTATGAGGAGGTCCGTGACCTCGGGCAGGAGCTAGCCCGCCTGGGGTCCGCCCTGGAAGGAACTCTGCCGCGTGCCGAGGTGGCGCTGGTGCTGAGCTACGAGTCGCTGTGGGCGCTGGAGCAGCAGCCGCATCACGCGGCCCTGGGAGACCCCTGGCGCTACTACGACGCGATCTATCGCTGCCTGCTGGAGCAACACATCCCCGTCGATTTCGTCCCTCCCGTTGCGGACCTGACGGGCTATCGGCTGGTGATCGCGCCGGCGCTTTTCGTGCTCGCTCCTGCAGCGGTCGAGAACCTGACGCGCTATGTGGAGGCGGGCGGCACGCTGCTGGCCACGGTCCGCACCGGCCACAAGGATGCGCACAACCGAGTGGTCGACGTGCCGTTCCCGGGGCTGCTCGCGCCACTGCTGGGGGTCACGGTGCGCGAGTTCTCCTCGCGCCCGGCTGGGGACCTCACCCCCGTGGCCATCGCCCCGGCGTGGGGCGGAGGAGAGGCTCCCGCCGACACCTGGTGCGAGTGGCTCGAACCGGTCGAGGCGGAGCCGGTCGCGCGCTATGCCGGTGGCCTCTTCGCCGGGGAAGCTGCCGCTACCTGGCGGCAGGCAGGCCGCGGCGGGGCGATGTACCTTGGGGCGATGGGTGATGCCCTGACCGCGCAGCTCCTCGGGCAGCTTCTGGCGCGGGCGGGCGTGCGGCCTCCCGTGGAGGTCGAAGCCGCCTGGCCGGTGGAGGTGGCTGTCCGGGAGGGCACGGGGCGGCGAATCGTGTTTCTCCTGAACCACTCCGGCGAGGCGCGGTCGGCGCGGCTCGGCTTCCGCGGGCGCGACCTGCTGCAGGGTAGCGAGGTCACGGGGACGGTGGAGCTTGCGCCGTATGGGGTGCGGGTTGTGGAGG
>JAIMBM010000670.1 GCA_023511475.1 Anaerolineae bacterium | reverse complement strand
TATCTGGACAACCTCCACGAAAACGTGCGGCAGTACTTTACCGCGCGGCGCCAGGGGCCGGGCGACCTGTACCGGCTGAGGCTGAGATAGGCGTGCAGGCAGGCTGCAAAGGTTCTCTTGCTGATGACCAGCGAAGGAACGCTTTCGGCCGTCTACTTCTTGGGCCAGAAGACCCCCAGGACGATCCAGGTGCCATAGTGCGCCGTGGTGCCGACGAAGAAGTGCGTGTCCACATCCTCAGCACACATCTGATCGAGGAACCTCTGCCTAACCTTTTGGACGGCCGTCAACTCGTCGCCGTGCTGGTCTCTCATCCGCAGGAACAGCTGACCCAGCTCCCAGTCAGCGATCATCATCTTGTGGCGGCCACGGCACCGTGGGTCGTCACAGGCAAAACGGTATGAGAAGCGGAAGGGTATCTTCTCGAGGGGCTTCTGTTGAGGGCCAAAGAGCCGCTGTTGCTGGAACAGGCTCTGCCACCGAGGCTTCCACTCTCGGTCGTCCGGCTCTACAACCAGGTCGTAGACCTCCCGCGGACGCACGATTCCTAGTGATACGCCCTCTGTCTGCCGGAGTTCGTAGAGCTGCTCCATGGTCTGTGCGCCGCGGGCAAGCACGATCTCCCTCCGTTTGCGCCACTTGTCTTTGGTGTCGAGCGGCTCGCCAACTGGGCGCAGAGTACTGCAGTCGGGGCGAAAGCTTTCCTTGCGCGGGTCTTTCTCGTGCTTTTCTGCGTCAACTTCGATCCACTGGTACTTGCTGTACCATTGCCAGTAGGGCAAGTACCGGTACTCTATCGGGTAAAGGCGAACAAAGCCGCCATCAGGGAGGACGCCAGCAGTGCATACAAGCTCGTGATAGGTCCTGGAGGGGAGTGGGTAGGTCTTGACGGTGATGAGTACCCTCATGTGTGGCATGGTTTGTCCTCACAGGTGCCGGATGGGCAGGCCCGTGATGGCTGCCAACTGGATAGCGAGGCGTCCGCGGTGGCAATCCTGGGGATCAGCTTCGAAGCACAGCAATGCCGCGGGTGCACTCCTCAGAAGCCTCGCCACACGATCGAGGCAACCGGTGACCTGCGAAAGGATCTTGTCCTGGTAGTGGTCGAAGAGGCGCTGGCGGTCCCCGGGAGCTTTGATGCCTTGACGGAGGTCACTTGGTATGCCGAGTTCTGGAATGTGGACATAGTCGAGCCCGACTCGCCCGGCGAGCACGCGGAGCAAGTTCTTGGAGAACCCGTACTTGTAGGAAAAGGGGTTGCTCCGAACGTCGATGAGCCGCACAATACCCGACCGGAGAACATCGTTGAGGAATCGGTCGATGGATCTGCCCTCGTAGCCTATGGTGTAGATCGCCGGGGACGACAGGACCTGCATCCTGCGACTCCGGCCTCGGAGGCTCTGGCTCGCGTACCAGGGGTAGCGTGAGTATACCGATGCAAGCAACTCCGTGGTGCGCAAGGCGCCATAGCGCGCCAGAATATCCATGACGGCGCTTTTTGTGCTCGCGGGCAGGTCCTGGTCGATCAGACTAGCTGTAAGCCCCGCGTTGGCGCGCACCTGCAGCGTGTTGCCGCCGATCAGACCCGCCTCGACGAGCTTGTCGACGTCCCGCTGTGCCTCAAAGGAGAAGGGACCATAACGGTAGGGAAGAAAATCGTAGAAGCGGCAGTCCTTCCCCAGAAAGGTTTCCTGCTTCAGGAGGAACAGCCACTTCATGAGCCGAGTCCGGCAGGGCGGTGTCGGACTATGCAGTAGCAGCGAGACGATGGCTTTCTGGCCAATCCGCATGCGGAAGCCCTTTCAACTCAAGCATCCCAACTGCCATTCCCATTATGGCAGATTCCCGCGAGGCGGCAAATCGAGCGGGCGCCTCGCGGGTTCGGGACGGCCGGCGGCTGATCATGGCTGGGATGTCCGTCACCATGTGTCTGTTCAGGCCTGCATCCCGGCAGGCCTGGCTGCCGAGACGCTGTTGCCGTCACCCCCGCGCCGCTCGGCTCTGGCCTTTCGCCACGTGCCCCTCCACATCGTGCAGAAGTCGCCAGGACGGCACGCAACGATCCGGTGTTAGGGAATCCCTACCCCTATCGCCCTCTCCCGAGCAGTTCAGAGGCGGACAGATGGTGCTTTTCCTCCCACTGGACGGGCGAAAACCACGTTACAGGCGTGGGGCGCGCCCCACTCGGGCCCGCCCCACGGCCTCTTCGTAGGGCGGTGCGCCTCGACTCGCTGCCTGTCCGCCCCTGAACCCCGAGCAGACAGGGTGTGCCCGGTCGGGGGAGGCTTGTAAGAGTGGGGGACCTCCGTACGCGGGCGCAATGCCGATCCCGATGGACGGAGCTGCCAACGGCCTGGCTCCGTCC
>JAIMBM010000669.1 GCA_023511475.1 Anaerolineae bacterium | reverse complement strand
CGGATGTCTCCAGGCCGCCATTTTCAGGGCGGCCAGCCTCGATTCTGGCTGCCTGTCCGCCCCTGAAGGGGCAAGGGGGAGGGGTCAACGACCGAGGATCCTCACGCCTCCACAGGCGGTCTCCGCACCCGCAAAACAGGCACCAGAGAGGGTCATACCGGGTGCCGTGCCAGGCCCTGTCCTCTCCCCTGCCAGCGTGACCGGACTGCAACCCCAGATCAGCCGTAGATCCAGCGATCCACGTCCCGCTGCCAGGATACAAGCTCTTCCTCTCGGAAGAAGAGCCCGACCTCAAAGCGCGCTGTCTCGGGCGAATCCGATCCATGCACCAGGTTGCGTCGTCCGTCGATCGCATAGTCCGCCCGGATGGTGCCCGGTTGCGCCGCAGACGGCCGGGTTGCTCCTATCGTCTGGCGCACGAGCTCGATGGCGTCCGGCCCCTCGAGGACGGCAACGACGACCGGCCCCGAGGTGACATACTCCAGCAGCCCCTCGTAGAAGGGCTGACCCTCATGCACCGCATAGTGACGCGCCGCCAGGGCACGGTCCATCTGCATCAGCTTCATGCCCACGATCTTGAGGCCCCGCGCCTCCAGCCGTCCGATGATGGTGCCGATCAGTCCCCGCTGCACCCCATCGGGCTTGATGATCACCAGTGTGCGTTCCACTCTTCTTACTGCCCTCCTGCATCATCGCTCCCGCATCATCGCTATGGTCGTCTCGGGCCAGCAGCCAGCGGTACATGCGCATCGCCTCCTGAAAGCGTCCGGCGCGGGCGTAGGCGTCTCCCATCAGTTCGCGAAGGCCCACGTGTTCGGCGTTGACCGCCGCGGCCGCTTCCAGGTCGGCGAGCACTCTGTCCAGCATTCCTGAAGCGGGCGTCGCCAGGCTGTCATAGAGTGGCAGGGCCTCATCCAGCCTGCCCTCGTCAACCAGGGCCCGCGCCAGCGCCAGGCTCGCCTCGTGATCGTCGGGCGCAGCCTCAAGCCTGCGCCGCAGGACTGCCACCTGCGACAGCGGCTCAGGGACCTCCTCTTCCTCGGCCCCGCCAGCCGCCTCGTCGCCGGAATCGGCTCCCATCTCTCCCGGCCCTTCGCCCGCCCCGGCCTCCGCTGGCGATCCCTCCTCATCTTCCTCGGCGTCGGCATCCGCAGCTCTGGCCAGAAGCTGCTGAAGGGCCTGATCGGGCGGCGGGGAGACGATGGCCTCCACTTCCTCCGGCCGTTCAGCCTCTGGCTCTTCGTCCGCCGCGACGGGTCCGCTCGCTTCAGGCGGCGCCTCTTCTCCCTCCCGCTGCCAGCCGGCCGCCTCGGTCTCGTCGCCCGCGAGGTCATCGGAGGGCGCCTCCAGGACTCCGAGATGCGGCTCCCGCAGCCGGAGGGGCGATTCGCCCGCAAGCAGGCGCGCCGCCTCACGGTTCTCCGGGTCCAGCTCCTGCGCGCCCAGCAGCAGCGCGCGGCCCTCCTCCTCGCGCCCCTCCTGGCACCAGTAGGTGCCGAGAATGAGCCGCGCCACCAGGCAGTTGGGCGTCTGATCGAGGATGGCCTGCGCCACGCGAGCGGCTTCCTCCCGCCGGCGTGCGCGCCACAGCGTGCGCGCCAGGGTGACCCGCAGATCCAGCCGGTACGGCTCGCGCGCGAGGAGCTCTCGCAGCTCCCCGATTGCTTTGTTCCACAGGCCACCCCGAGCGTACAGCCTCGCCAGTGCTGCGCGGGTCAGCTGCACCCGGGCCGGAGACCCCCGCTGCCCGTACAGGCGTGCCAGCTCCCGCCGAAGCTCATCCCGGCTCGGCGCCAGCTCGAAGGCGCGCTCGAGCTGCCAGATCGCCTCCTCCAGCAGGCCCCGCTCCTCAAAGACGATCGCCAGGCCTGCATAGGGCACCGGATCCTCGGGGTCGACCCCGAGAACCCTCCTGAAAAGCCTCGCCGCCTCTTCGGGCTCAGCCAGCCCCAGGTATGCCTCACCGAGGATGCGGTAGCAGCGCGCGTAGCGTGGGTACCGGCGGAGGATCGCCTGGCAAAGCGCAATCGCCTCCTGATAGGACTCGTTCTGCACGAGGCGCTCAGCCTGATTGACAAGCGCTCGCAAGGTCGTGTTCATCCCGCGCCTCCGGCGCCCACTGTCGCCAACGCCATCCGGCGCCCGCGCACAACACCGGGCGCGGGCGCGCGCCTATTATCCTCCAATAGAGGTCGCCTGTCAATGAACCCAGCCTGCCTGAGTGCAGCCCAGGCCTGGAGCGGCTTGCGTCCAACCACGCTACGCCCGGCCCCCTCCCTCTTGCCTTTCAGGGGCGGACAGGTCGCCCCACGGGCGTGGCCAAGACACTTGAGGGGCGGTGCCCCATCCCTCGGCCCCCTTCCCCGC
>JAIMBM010000668.1 GCA_023511475.1 Anaerolineae bacterium | reverse complement strand
GCATATGCCCAACACTTCGACGGATGTGACGGACGCTCTTTTTCTCGCGGTCATCGCCTCCCTTCCGAATGGCTGGCGAGAGCCCTCCCAGCCCGACGATCCTCACCACTCCAGCAACCGAAGGGTCGGTTCCCAGCCGCGATTTTGGGGACCAGCGGAGCGGTCACGGCTGGGAACCAGGAACCGGTGCGCGATCCACTGATCCCCAAAACCGCGGCCGCGAACCATGGGGCCACTAGACCCCTTCTACCCATTCATAGTGAGGAGATAACAGGACATGCTGAGGCGCTTGTGCTGCGCGACTGCCCATAGCCTGAACGAGCAACTCCAGCGCGCGCACGCCCATCTCATAGCCCGGCTGGATCGCTGCTGGCCATGGTCCACAGATCACCCGCAAGCCTTGATAATCTGCCGCTGTCGAGACCGCCAGCTGGACCTTGTCAAAGCCGGCAAAGTACAAGTCGCCAGGGACGCGAACGCCGTGCGCGGCCAACTGAGCCAGCGTGTTCTGGATGTACTGGTAGCTGGCCCACAGAATGGCGTTGACGGCTGGCCGGCGCGTCAGCAGGCGTGCCACCACATCCTCGGGCTCCTCGCCCGGCCGGCGAACATAGAGATCCTGGTCCTGCGGTAGGCCAGCCTCAGCAAGGGCTCGCCGGTAGCCCAGGAAGCGCTCGTAGAGTGCCGTGTTGCCGCCGTGTTCTGCGTCGGTCTCGTGACCGCCAAAGATGCCACCGATCACGGTGCCTCCCTGCGCAATTAGAGTACGGGTGAGTCGATAAGTTGCTTCCTCGTTGCGCAGTCCGACATAGTCGGCGGCATAGCCCGGGATGTAGCGGTCGACAAAGACAAAGTGGACACCACGGTCTTTCAGTTCGTCGTAAATGGTCTGATTGCGGTTATAGTGAGCGGGGGCGATAATCAGTCCGTCGACCTGGCCGCGCAGCCCCATGCGCAATTGCTGCGCCTCGGCCTCACTGTCGTCATCGTGTAAGGCGAGCACAGTCGTCAGGCCGCGCGCCGTTGCCTGTTCCTGGATACCCCGGGTGATCTCAGAGGTGAAGGCCGTCAGATCGTGTAGCAGGATAGCAACGGTGTCCGTGCGCCGCCTGCGTAGCTGCCGTGCCGATGACAGGGGCACGTAGTGCAACTGCTCTGCTGCCAAGCGCACCCGTTCGGCCGTCTCCTCAGGGATACCCGAGGCGGGCATGTTGTTCAGCACCTTGGAGACGGTTGCTGGTGAGGTACCAGCCAGGGTTGCCACATCCTTGATCGAGGCGCGTTTCATGGATACTGGAGTTCTTTCTCTCAAAGCACGAAATCGATTTCGCAGCCCAAGCCAAGCAATTCTCGTTTTCGTGCCTGCGTCGGCGATACCCGCTAAGGAAGGATCTGCCGCAGCATCATAGGTGGCGAAACCGTTTTCGCAGTCTCGCTATAGTATATCAGAGTTCCCGCACAGAGTCAATAGACCATATGTTCGTAACTGTTCAGATTCGAGGGTAAAGAAGAACGGCTCGGTTGCGTGATCCCTGATCAGGTCCGATTTTCGGCCCAAAGTGGGGCTTCAGAGCCGTGTGCGAGCCCAAATCAGCTCGCAAGTGGGACAGCCGGCTCCTGCTGCCCAGAATCTTGAACGCAAGTCTGAACAGATACACCCGCCCCCGCATTTGACGTCTCCGCCACGATGGCTAAGGTTATCGCACGACGTGAGGTGCCCGGCGCCCCGCAGCGCCGTGTGTGGGCTTCAGCTTCCCCAAGGAGGTCCCCATGGACGAGCTTGCGCCCGAGCGCGTGCTGACGTACGACCGATTGCAGGTGCTGGTGTTCCGGGATGGTGCCGCCCTGGCGGCGAGGGCCGCCCACGACGTGGCGACCTTCCTGGCGCAGCGCATCCGCGAGCGCGGCGAGGCCGCGGTGATGGTCGCAACCGGCAACTCGCAGCTCGCCTTCATGGCCGCCCTGACCCGCCGGCAGGAGGTGGACTGGAACAGGGTGACCGTGTTTCACCTGGACGAGTATCTGGGTATGCCGGAGAACCACCCCGCGAGCTTTCGCCGCTATATCCGCGAGCGGCTGGTGGATATCGTCCGCCCGCGGGCGTTCCACGGCATCCGCGGCGATGCTCCCGATGTACAGGCCGAGATCGCCCGCTACACGCAGTCCCTGCGCGAGCACCGGCCGAATGCCTGCGTGATGGGGATCGGCGAGAACGGGCACCTGGCCTTCAACGATCCCCCGGCCGATTTCGATACACAGGATACGATGCGCGTCGTCACCCTCGACGAGGCCTGCCGCCGCCAGCAGCTTGGGGAGGGCTGGTTCCGTACGCTGGACGAGGTGCCGCGGCAGGCGCTGACGCTCACCG
>JAIMBM010000067.1 GCA_023511475.1 Anaerolineae bacterium | reverse complement strand
GAGTATACCGGCCCGAGCAAGTGGTCACGCCAGCATGTCGCACCTGGCCGGCCGAGAGCGCTCTGGCTATGGACAGAAAAGTAACGGGTTGACAGGGGCCGGCCGGCGGCTTATAGTGCTTGTGAACACAAGCACAAGATAGAGGACCTGCTGGCACCCCGCTGTACCATCACCTTGGAGTCTCCATGACCACCACGATCGCCCCCAAAGCAACCACCACGCGCCCCGCGCCCAACGCCATCGAAGCCTACATCGAGCAGCTCCTAGACGAGCTCTTCGCCGAGGAGACGGCAGCCGCACGCCATGAGCCGGTGACCGTCAGCCTGGCCGAGTACTCAATGGGCGATTATCTCAAGTACATGGATGGTGAGGCCTAGGCGCCCCGCCTGACGACCCGCGCCCCGTGCAATGTCCGGCATCAGGATACGGACAGCGTACGGGGCGTACGCTACGCTACTCCCCCGTCCCCGGAGCGCGTGCCGGCTCGCGGCGGTAGGGCACGGGGATGTACTGCACGGAGGGACGCCGCCCGCCCGCCTGCGGGTAGAGCGCCATCAGGTCGTACACCGCGCGGGGCAGATCCTCACGCACCGGTAGCCCCAGCGCCTTCGCCTCATCCACCGAGATCGGGTAGTCGTGCGTCCACCGGCCGCCAGCGAGGGTGCCGGCCAACGCCTCGGCGCGCTCACGCTCCATGCCGTTGCCGGTCAAGATCTCCACCACCGACTCGTGGACTTGCTTGATCGCCTTCCGCGCCACGCTGGCGAGGATGAGGGTGCGGTCATCGATCTCGGCGATCGGCTTGGTCTCCACCACCTCGATCAGCGAGACGGCTGGATACTCGCCCAGTTGCGGGTCCACGGGGCCGAGCACCGCGTTCTCGTCCATGACGATCCGATCCGCCGCCAGGGCGATCAACGTCCCCCCCGACATGGCATAGTGCGGCACAAACACCGTCACCCGCGCCTTGCGCCGTTGCAGGGCGCATGCGATCTGCTCCGCCGCCAGGACCAGTCCGCCCGGCGTATGCAGGATCAGGTCGATCGGCATCTCGGGATCGGTGAGCTTGATGGCGCGCAGCACGGCCTCCGAATCCTCGATGCCAATGTAGCGCGCTAGCGGAATGCCAAGCAGCGAGATCGTCTCCTGCCGGTGCACGAGGGCAATCACACGGCTCTTGCGCTTCAGCTCGAGCCTATGCAGGGCCCGGCGACGGGCGGCATCCAGCATCCCCTGCCGGAGCATGGGCTGCAGCGACATGACGAAGAAGAGCAGGAGGAACATGAACCACGAGGGATCAAAAAGCATAGTCCTTCGCTCCTGTCCGGCTTACCAGGGCCAGTACTCGTCCGGGAAGGGCCGCCTGTAGTAGCGTCGCTCGAACACCTTGACAAGGAGCAGGCCCGAGACGAACCCTCCGACATGGGCCCACCACGCCACCCCGCCATAGGTGTCGATCAGCCCTGCCATGCCCAGGGCAAAGAGCCCATTGAAGAGCTGCGACACGAACCACGAGCCGATGAACAGCAGCGCGGGCACCTCGACGAACCAGGGGAGGAAGAACCCCGGCACCAGAGTGACTACCCGCGCACCGGTGAACAGCACGAGGTAGGCGCCCATCACCGCCGAGATCGCTCCGCTCGCTCCAATCGTGGGGACCGTCGAGTCCGGGCTGACCAGGATATGGGCTGCTGCCGCTCCCGCCCCGCCCAGCAGGTAGAAGATGAGGTAGCGGCCATGGCCCATCCGATCCTCGACGTTGTCGCCAAAGATGTACAGCGCCCACATATTGCTGATGAGGTGCCACCAGCCACCGTGGAGAAACATCGAGGTGAACACGGTCAGGAGCTGATCGGGACCCGGATGGGCCAGAAACCGCGCCGGCACCAGGCCAAACACCCGCGTGAAAACCTCGAGATGCCGCGTTCGGAGGGAGGCCTCAAAGAGGAAGACGAGCACGTTTGCCGCGATCAACAACCAGTTCACGACCGGCAACTCACGCGCTCGCACAGTGTCGCGGAGTGGGAACATCCCAGAAGCCTGCCTTTGGTCAGGGAGAGGCCCGGCCAGAAGCGCGCCAGCCTCGCAGAGGTCAGACGCGTCGGCTGCGTCTCCAACCGACAGCCTGGTGGTTCCGAGGGCGCCACGCCGCCGAAGGGCCACTGCCCCTGCGGTTGCAGACCCTCGGCCTGCCACAAAGCACTGCTCAGGGCGCCGTGGCATCGGACCCGGCCGCGTCGAGTCAGTCGCTAGTTCGCATGATACCACCGCCGCTGCGACCGGTCAAGCAACAGCAAGAACGTCTCGCCCATTTGCGGGTCCGCCGGCTCCTGACTGGGACGGATGCGGCGCGCCTGCTAGCGGCTGGCACTCTTTGTGCAGCGGCTGCCCTATGCCGCTCCGGTGCAGCCCCGGCGGCCCTCGCCCCCTACTGGAGCGTGCGTCGCGAGCCGGCTCTTCCCCCACGAGAGGACGGAGGGCGGGAAACGCGTTCACCGGCACGGGCTCCGCTTGGAGCGACAACTGAGGAACAACAATCGGGAGGATACGCGATGTCAACCAAGCAGAATGAGGCCATCGCCCGCCGCTTTGAGCAAGTCTTCAACACAGGGAACGTAGAGGATGTAGCCGAGTACATTGCGCCAGGCTTTGTGCAGCACGGCCCGGGCACGCCGTCGGTGCCACCCGGACCGGAGGGGTATAAGGAGATCGTGCGCGCCTATCGCACCGCGTTTCCCGATCTGCATGTCACTATCGACGAGATCATCGCAACCGAGCACAGCGCGGCTATCCGCTACCGTGCGGGCGGCACGTTCCTCGGCGACCTGATTGGCATCAGCCCGACGGGCAAGAGCTTTGAGGTCATGGGCACCGACACCGTACACATCGCCGACGGCAAGATCACCGAGGCCTGGCAGCTGTACGACACGCTGGCCTTCAATGAGCAGCTCGGGCTGCTCCAGTTGTCGCCGCAAGCAGCGGTGTCACGCTAGGCCGACCGCTCCAAAGACAAGCAAAGGACCCCTTGCCCACGAGGGGCAGGGGGTCGCTCTCGAAACCAGCCCGCGAATTGGGGTTCGCGCCCGGCGGGATTCGAACCCACAGCCCGCTGATTCCGGGCCAACTGGCGGACAGCTTGGGTCCCGACAGGCATCATACCACGACACGCAGTGGCGCTTCACCTGCCGTCGCCTGGTTCTAGTGGCTCGTGACTTCCGCGAGCAAGGCACTGGCGTTTCCGGCCCCAGCATACGCCCTGTCAGACCTGATGCCAGTGGCCGCAAGGTCATACCCCAAGAGCCTCCTCTTTCTCTAGTTCAGAGGCACGGTTGTTGCTGCGTTGCCCTGCACAGGCCGAGGGTTCCGAGGCTCGAAGCCATCAGGCTAGGAACGGCACCTTCTCCTGCTTGGCCACGGCACCCGGGCGGCCCGCGGGCCAAGGGGTCCGACCTCACCTGATGGCGGTGGAAAGGCCATGCGCCGGCCCGGAGGAATGCCCATGCAGCATAGCGAGAGTTGGTCGCCAGTCTCCCGGTTTCTGATCGTCACTGCCAGCCTTGTCATCGTCGTGGCCGGGATGCGCGCCTCGGCTCAGATACTGGTACCCGTGCTCTTCGCGGCAATCCTGGCGACAGCCCTGGCACCGGCATTCCGCTGGTTGCAGCGCAAGGGCTTACCCAGCGGACTGGCCATCCTCGTCCTGATCCTCGCCTTGCTTCTGGCAGGCCTGTTGTTCGCCGCCATTGTCGCGAGTGCGCTAAGCGAGCTCGCGCAGAACCTGCCTACCTACCAGCAGAACCTGGCCGACGAACAGGCCGCGGTCCAGGCCTGGCTGGCGGCGCGGGACATCGATCTGCCGCAGCTGCTGCAGGGCCTGGATGTTAGTGCGCTGGCCACCGCTGGGTTGAGGATCGTGGATGCCCTCGGCAGTGCGCTCAGCGGGGTGGGCCTGATCCTGCTCGTGGCCGTGTTCATTCTGCTCGACCTGCCGGGCTTCGAGGCCCGGGTCGGGAGCCAGGTGGCGGGCAACAACCCGCTGTGGCAGGGTCTCGGCCGGCTCAGCGGCCGCATCCAGGCCTATCTGCGTATCAGCAGTATCAACAACCTGATCCTCGCGACGGCGCTGGCGGTATGGCTGGCCGTTCTGGGGGTCGACCTTGCGGTCTTTTGGGGGCTGCTCGCTTTCGTGCTCAGCTATATCCCCACCATCGGCCTCATTCTGGCCTCGGTGCCGCCCGTCTTGCTGGCCCTCGCCCAGTACGGGCCAGGGCGTGCCCTGGTCGCAGCGGGGGGGATCGTTGCGATCAACTTTGTGGTCGATAGCTTCATCACACCTCGGATCACGGGTGCCGGCCTCAACCTGTCGGTCGTCACCGTGCTCATCTCTCTGCTATTCTGGGCCTGGGTGCTCGGTCCCCTCGGCGCTCTCCTGGCGGTGCCCCTGACCATTGCGATCAAGCTGGCGCTCGAGAGCTACAATGAGACCCGCTGGCTGGCCGCTGCCATGAGCGCCCGGGCCGAGAGCCCGCCCGCAGCACCCCAGCCGTAGGGCCTGCTGTGGACTCTAGACCGCCAGATGAACAACTTGTTTGGGCATGACAGTTGGCACATTGTTTGCTCAGGGCAGACCAGACGGCTGGTGGCGCATTTCGCGAGGAGGTGGCAGGTGACAACAGGTCAACGGTACATCCGCAACTGGCAGGCGATTGCCCTGCGCGGCGGGGCAGCCTTGGTGTTCGGCGTGCTGTTCCTGCTCTGGCCCCGGCCCTCGCTGCTGACGCTCGTCTACATCTTTGGCATCTTTGCCTTAGTAGATGGCGTTTTGGCGCTGGTATCCGGAATACGGCGACCGGAGGCGCGCGGCGTCGACTGGAGCCTGGTGATCCTTGGGCTGGTCGGCATCGCCGCGGGGGTCGTCACCCTCATATGGCCCGGCATCACAGGGCTGATCCTACTCTTGATCATCGGTTCGTGGGCTGCCGCGCTGGGGCTCGTAGAGATCATCATTGGCGTCGAGTGGCGCCGAGAGATCCCCGACGCGTGGCTGCTCGTCCTGACCGGCATCGTGTCGGTGATCTTCGGCCTGATCGTGCTGTTCGCGCCGGGTGCCGGCGCACTGGCACTGGCGACCCTCATCGGGTTCTTTGCCGTGGTCTACGGCGTGCTGCACCTCATCGTGGCCTTCCGGCTGCGCGCACTCGAGGAGGGGCGAAGAACGTAGTGCGGGGTTGCGCGCCACACCAGCGACATAGCGGACCCGAGCAGGACGGGTGGCCAGGAGGTTGTTCTTATCCCTGAGCAGGTCCGCCGCGGCATGAAAACCTGCTTCCCCAGCGCGGCAGAGGACGCGCTCCCCAGCCGGCACCAACAGAGTCGACGCTATGGCTGGGGGTGCTTATCCGCGAGAGGCAGCCACCTCCCCAGCCAGGTTGGCCACAGGGAGCGGAAGAATCTTCAGTTCGTCTGACACGTGCCGCGATAAAAGACCCCTTGCCCAGGACGGGCAGGGGGCGCTCTCGGCACAAGGCAACGAGTTGCGGTTGGCGCGCCCGGCGGGATTCGAACCCACAGCCTGCTGATTCGAAGTCAGACGCTCTGTCCGTTGAGCTACGGGCGCGTGCAGGGTGATTCTAGCACGGATGGACGCCGGGCGCAAGCATTGCAGGCATCGCGGCATCGCACCCGCTCCGCTTTCTGCCATCGATCCGTCGGCGGCCGCACATCCGCTGGCCGGCCAAAGAGTAAGCGCCCCGCCTCTCATGCAGGCGGGGCGCTCCATATTCCCCCGGGAATCGGCCGGCTCCCCATCAGCCCCCGTAGCTGATATGGTCCACAATCTGCCCGTCGACGAGCTGATACACATCCGACACGAACTCGTCCACTGTCGGGTCGTGGGTGGCCATGAGGATGGTGACACCCTCCTCCCGCACCAGCTGCTGGAACAGCAGAATGATGCGCCGGCCGGTCTCGCTATCCAGCTCGCCCGTCGGCTCGTCAGCAATGATAATCTCCGGGCTCCGCACGAGGGCTCGTGCGATGGAGAGCCGCTGTTGCTGCCCGCCAGACATCTCAAAGGGCCGGTGATTCGCCCAGCGGCGCAAGCCCACAACCGTCAGGCAGTGCATCGCCCGCTCCCGTCGCTCGCGTGCGCTGACCCGGGCAATCCTCAACGGCAGCTCCACATTCTCATAGGCGGTAAAGGTCGGAATCAGAGCGAAGGACTGGAACACAAACCCCAGCTTGTCGCGCCGCAGCCTTGTCCGCTCCGCCTCCGAAAGCGAGCTGATCTCCCTCCCAAACAGGTACACCTTCCCTGAGGTAGGCTGATCGAGGCCCCCAATGAGGTTGAGCAGCGTTGTCTTGCCCGATCCGGACCGCCCCTTGAAAGCCACAAACTGGCCACGCCGGATCTTCAGGTTCACGCCACGCAGAGCGTGAACCTGCTCGCTCCCGACCTGGTAGACCCGGCGCAGGTCCACCGTCTCCACAATCACTGCATCCTCGGCCAGGCCAGCCCCGGCCCGCCCATCCTGATCTACCGACGCTCTCTCAGTGGCCATCTCTCATCTCGCTGCCCGGTGCCGCGCCCACGACGTGGGCGCTAGCGCTTGCGCGACCGCCCAAAGCGGCTCGCCAGACCCCCCAACCTGCGCCGCCAGCGTGGGTGCGCCGGCTCCGGCGGCGCGTCCTCCTCATAGTACAGACTGGTCCTGCGGCCCGCCTCTGCAGTTTCCGCCGGCCCAGGCCTTCCGCCGTTGATCGGCTTGATGAGGATCCCGTCCTCAACCAGCTCCAGCTTGGCACGCGTTCCGATGCCCCACTGCTCGAGATACTCACGGGGCACCTGGAGACGGCCCGCACCATCGAGCACCACATACTCCTCGTAGGTCGCCTCGCCGGCCCCCAGCAGCTCCGCAGCAGCGCCCGCTCCGGCGTGCTGGTTCTCGGGCGCCACCTGCCGCACCGTCTCGGTACTGGTCTTGCCATCGCGGATGCTGACGACGCGGTCGACCTCCTGCGCAATCTTGGGATCGTGGGTGACGATGATGGTCGTCAGCCCAAAGCGCGCATTCAGGCGCCGGAAGGTGTCCCAGATCACCCGCGCCGTCGCCGAGTCCATCTCGCCGGTCGGCTCGTCGGCCAGGAGCAACTCCGGGTCGTTGGCCAACGCCAGAGCGATGGCGACGCGCTGCTGTTGCCCTCCCGAGAGCTGAGCCAGTCGGTGCGACCGCCGGTCCCCCAGCTCCACCGCGTCCAGCAGCTCCCTTGCCCACTCCCGCGCCAGCCGGGGCGACTTGCCGGCCATCAGCATCGGTAGCTCGACGTTCTCCTGAGCCGTAAGGTACGGAATCAGGTTGCGGGAGGTCTGCTGCCATACAAAACCCACCTTGTCCCGCCGATACCGGGTGAGAGCCCGTGCTGAGAGCTTGAGCAGATCAACGCCGCCTACCGTGACCTTGCCCGCCGTCGGCCTGTCGAGCCCTCCGAGAATGTTAAGCAGCGTGCTCTTGCCACTGCCACTCGAGCCGACTATGGCGAGCAACTCGCCTTTCGCCACCTGCAGGTCCAGACCCTGCAGGGCGACCACCTCCAGGTCGGCGATCTTGTAGATCTTGACCAGGTTCTCGCACGAGACAAAGGGCGCTTCCGAAGCCGCCACTGCTGCCATGCGGACACCTTCCTTGAACTCGACCAGACGCTGTCTAGACTGCCTCGCCCAGCTTGACCGCCTGAGCGATGCGCATGTGCACCAGCAGCCATGCCAGGCCAGCAACAGCGCACAGCAGCATCGCCCCAAAGATCGCATAGACCTTGAGGATGTCGCCCCAGGCGATCTGCACGATAAAGGCCGGAGTGTGCGGGTGCGGCCCACCCTGTACCTGCAGGAACGGGATGAACAACCTGCTCGCCCACACGCCAAACCCTGTACCGGCCGCCACACCGCTCATGATCAGGGCAAACTGCTCAAATCCGAGGAATCCGGCCATCTGCGCCACCGAGAGGCCGATCGCCCGCAGGATGCCCAGCTCGATGAACCGCCGCCGGAAGGACAGAAACGAGTACAGCAAAAACCCCAGCACCGTCAGGAGCGCCGAGGCCAGGAAGCCCACTGAGAGAAGCCCCAGGATGCCCTGGCGCTCTGGCCGCTGCCGCTCCTCGTTGATCATGTGCCGCGCATCGTAGGTGTTCAGTATGCGCAGCCCCACGTCCTCCAATGCCGAGACGATCTTCCGCGTGTCGCTACCCGGCGCGGTGCGCAACAGCACATCGTAAGGATACTCTCCTCCCATCCGCTCAAAGATATAGTCCAGGTTCGCGATAACAAACGGGCCATCCTCGGGATAGACCGTTGGGAACAGGTCACACACGCCAACGATGGTCAGCGGCACCTCGTACGAGTCGGTGTAGAGTCTGACCCGTGCGTTGATCAGGTCACCCACCGCCAGGCCGTGCGCCGCGAGCAACGAGGTAGGTACCAGCGCCGCGCTATCGTCCGCTGCCAGGCGGTTCATGAGCGCTCCCAGAGAGCCCCGCGCAAAGTCATGCCTGAAGTACCCCACCTGCTGATAGTCCACACGGTCGATGCCCACGAGCGTCGCACTGACCTCCCCCTGCCCGAGGCGCATCGAGCTTCTGAAGGTAGCAATCCGGGCTGCCCCGAGCACCCCGTCGACCTTCAGGTGCTCTGACACCGGCAGGAAGAGCCAGTACACCGGCTCCTCTTCCTTCGCCGCCTGGCTGGTACCTGGCTGTCCGCCTCCGGTCCCCATGCCCATGCCCATGAAGGCCGACGCGCCCGGCGGCTCGCTGGACTCGCCCGTCTCGACCAGGCGCAGGTCGGCGCCAACCTGATAGTAGGTCTGATCCACCAGGCCCTGGTCCAGCGTCTTGGCCATCGACGCGGTGAAGCAGGCCAGGCCAAGCGTCAGGGTGATCAGCAGCAGCGGCCCGGTGTACTGCCTCGAGGACCGCGCCAGTTGCCGCAGCGCCAGTACCGGCGCCGGCTCGGGAATGTGCCGCGCCAGCCTCGAGAGCCCCTCCATGAGCAGCGGGAAGAGGCGGATAAAGATCAGCGCCAGGGCAAAGACGAACAGGGTCGGCACCAGAAAGAGCAGGGGATTGCGGAAGGGGTCACCCTCCGCCGATGCAACATTACGGCCAAGGAACGAGATCGTGCCCCGCTGCCGCAGCATATAGTAGCCGTAGAGCGGCACGAGCAGCAGCATAAAGTCCAGATACAGCTTTTGCCACCAGGGCTTTTCCAGGGCACGCGCCACATCCTGCTTGTAGGTGACGATCGTGTGCCGCGCCGCGCCCAGCGCCGGCAGTAGGCTCGCAAAGAGAGAGATCAGCACCGCAGCAAAGCCCAGCCGCAGACTCTGCTTTGAGATGGAGATGACCAGGCTCTCACTTCGGGCGAACATCAGGAACGAGCGCGCCTTCCCCATGACCTGCGCCACGCCCTGCCCGAGGGCCGGCCCAATCAGGAGCGCTATCGCTCCAAGGATTGCGCCCTCCAGCAGGTACAACGCCACGATCTGCACGGCCGAGGAGCCGCGGCTGCGCAGCACGGCGATCTCGTTCCGCTGCCTCTGCACCACCAGGTTCGAAGTCAACACGATAAAGTACAGAATCAGCCCGATGAT
>JAIMBM010000667.1 GCA_023511475.1 Anaerolineae bacterium | reverse complement strand
CAATCAGAAGGGTCTGCCGGCCTTCAGCATCTATGGCCGTGATGTGCAGGATGCCGGCGACCGGTCGATCCCCCCGGATGTACGGGAAAAGCTCATCCAGTTCGCGCGGGCCGGCCTGGCGGTCGCGACCATGCGCGGCAAGTCGTACCTGGCCATGGGCGGGGTCTCGATGGGCATCGCGGGGTCCATCGTCGACACCAGCTTCTTCGAGAGCTACCTCGGCATGCGGGTCGAGATGATCGACATGAGCGAGTTCGTGCGCCGCATGGAGGAGGGCATCTACGACAAGGAGGAGTATGCCCGCGCCCTCGCCTGGGTGAAGGCCAACTGCCGCGAGGGCAAGGACTATAACAGCCCCGAGGAGCAGCGCAGCCGAAGCCAGAAGGACAGGGACTGGGAGACGGTCGTCAAGATGGCGATCATCGCCCGCGATCTGATGGTCGGCAACCCGCGCCTTGCCGAGATCGGCTTTGGCGAGGAGGCCCTCGGGCACAATGCCATCCTTTCTGGCTTCCAGGGACAGCGGCAGTGGACCGATCACTTCCCGAACGGCGACTTTATGGAGGCGATCCTCAACTCGTCGTTCGATTGGAGCGGCATCCGCCAGCCCTACCTGGTCGCGACGGAGAACGACTCTCTCAACGGCGTGGTGATGCTCTTCGGACATCTGCTCACCAACACCGCGCAGGTCTTTGCCGACGTGCGCACCTACTGGAGCCCCGAGGCCGTCAAGCGGGTGACGGGCTACGAGTTGACCGGCCGTGCCGCGGGCGGGATCATCCACCTGATCAACTCGGGCGCGGCGGCACTGGATGGCACCGGCCTGCAGCGGATCAACGGCCAGCCGGCCATCAAGCCGTTCTGGGAGATCACGCCGGAGGAGGCGGCGGCCTGCCTGGATGCGACTACCTGGTATCCCGCGCGCGTCGGCTACTTCCGGGGTGGCGGGTTCTCGTCGGGGTTCCGCACCGTTGGCGGGATGCCCGTGACCATGGCCCGGGTGAATCTGATCAAGGGGCTCGGCCCCGTCCTGCAGATTGCCGAGGGCTGGACGGTCGATCTGCCCGACGAGGTGCACCACATCCTCAACGAACGCACCGATCCGACCTGGCCGACGACCTGGTTCGCCCCCAATCTCACCGGGAGCGGCCCCTTCAAGGACGTCTACTCGGTGATGTACAACTGGGGCGCCAACCATGGGGCCTTCTCCTGCGGGCACATCGGCGCAGAGTTGATCACGCTGGCGAGCATGCTTCGCATCCCCGTGGCCATGCACAACGTGCCGGAGGAGAGGATCTTCCGCCCGAGCGTCTGGGGTGCCTTTGGGGCGATGGATCCGCAGGGGGCCGACTTTCGCGCGTGCGCTGCCTTCGGGCCGCTGTACGGGTAGTAGGGGAATGCCTGGCGTCGTGATCTGAGGGGACGCGGCGCCTGACGCACGGTCCTGCGATTTGCACGGGGTGTCGGGCGGACGGGGCGCGCTCAGCGCCTCAGCCGCCCGACACCCCGTGTCAACTCCCGGTATGTGCACGATATCGGCCTGGCAGTGCTCGCAGCGACGGAACTGCGCGACGTAGCGCGCACAGCGGTCGTGGATGGCGCGCAGCTCTTCGCAGGTCGGAGCCTGCCGGCTGCGCATGAGCCCCGCCGGTATCAGTGGAAGGCATCCTCGTAGCCGCTGCGAAAGTCCCCGCCAAAGCCCTCGCTGCGGATGGCGAGCACCCGAGCTCTGACCTCTCGCGCCGCGGTCTGCGCGACGCCCTCGACGTCATCGCCGGTGATCCCCGAGCTGCAGCAGGAGAGGATGACGATCAGGTCGGGGTTGTAGCGGCGGTCGGCCTCTCTCATCGCCTCGAGCAGCTTGCCCTCGCCGCCGCAGACAACGTCGACCTCGTTCTGTGCCGTGCAGGTCGTGGGCTCGAAGGGCACGCCGCGGTACTCGCAGCCCGGCATCTTGTAGCTGGCCGCCACAGAGTAGGTGCATCCCTTGGGCCCGTGGATAACCGGGACCATGTGGCGGATGCCGTTGAGCACCTGAAAGGCCGTCCAGAACTTGCAGGGGGGAGCATGGGAGGCCTGCAGCCTGGGCACCATCTCGCCCCGCTCCACCTTGTCGAGGAGCTCCGCGAGGGTGCCGTGGAACACGATCCGGTCTGACTCCATCTGCCGCCTCCATGCGGTAGTTCAGGGGCGGACAGGGGCGCCCTGTCGGTCGATGTTAGAAGCGGAACGAGAACCGTA
Organism: Anaerolineae bacterium; assembly: GCA_023511475.1. Classification (GTDB taxonomy): domain Bacteria; phylum Chloroflexota; class Anaerolineae; order SpSt-313; family SpSt-313; genus SpSt-313. The sequence continues at coordinate 129 of JAIMBM010000667.1, read as the reverse complement.
GCGTTCGGGCCCAGCCCCCGAAGGGGGCTTTGCCCTTCTCAGCCCGAGGCTTTTGCACCTTAACAAATAAGTCCGGTAACGAACCGCGTTACAGTCGCAATGATCCTGGGCCAGCCGAGGTAGTGGAGG
>JAIMBM010000666.1 GCA_023511475.1 Anaerolineae bacterium | reverse complement strand
GGGGGGGGGCGCCCCCCGATGAGGTACCGGGGCAACATCGCCATGATCAGTGAGCATGCCAACCCGCTGTCGCTTCTGGGAAGCGAGGACGCGGGCGGGCAGAACGTCTACGTCTACGAGCTGAGCCTCGGGCTCGCCCGGCTGGGCTACCGCGTGGACGTATTCACCCGGCGGGACGCCCCTCGGCCTCCCGAGGTGGTGCGCCTCGGGCCGGGCGTGCGCGTGGTGCACGTTCTGGCAGGGCCACCGGAGTTCATCCGCAAGGATGACCTGTGGGAGCTCATGCCGGCCTTTATGGAGGGGTGCCACGCCTACATGGCGGGGCAGCGGCGGGGTTATGCACTGATCCACAGCAACTTTTGGATGAGCGGCTGGGTGGCGTGCGAGCTCAAGCTCAGGCTCGGGCTGCCCGTTGTGCACATCTTTCATGCGCTCGGCGCGATCAAGAGACTGGAGCAGGGGCGCGCGGATACGAGCCCTCGCGACCGCCTCCGTGTGGAGCGGCGTATCCTGCGCGAGGCCGACCGGATCCTTGCCCAGTGCCCCGCAGAGGTTGAGGACCTCGAGCGCTACTATGGCGGCGACCTCTCGAACGTCTGCGTCGTGCCCTCGGGCGTCAACATCCGGCGCTTCCATGTCGTACCGCAGAGCCGAGCACGGGCGCGGCTGGGCCTCAGGCCTGAGGAGCAGGTGATCGGCTACATCGGCCGCATGGTGCCGCGCAAGGGCGTCGACACGCTCATCCGCGCCTTTGCCCGGCTGGTAGCAGAGCGGCCGGGCGCGCCGCTGCGCCTGATGATCGTCGGCGGTGAGTGCCGCGACCCCGAAGAGGACACGAGTGCCGAGCTGGCGCGGCTCAGGGGGCTCGCCGAGTCGCTCGGCGTCGCCTCGCGCACCTGGTTCGTGGGCAAGCGGCAGCCGGATGAGCTCGCCGGGTACTATGGCGCGGCCGACATTATGGTCTCCGTGCCCTGGTATGAGCCCTTTGGCCTGACCCCTCTGGAGGCTCAGGCCTGCGGTCGGGCATTCGTTGGCTCGGCGGTTGGGGGCATTACCTTCACGGTTGTCGATGGCGTCACGGGCCTGCTCGTTCCGCCACGCGACGACGCCGCGCTGGCCGAGAAGCTGGCCCTTCTCCTCGACAATGGCGGCCTCAGGCGGCGCCTTGGCCGGGCGGCACGCCGCAGGGTCGAGCGCGAGTTCACCTGGGCGAAGGTGGCCGAGCGCACCGCCGGCGTCTATGAGGAGCTGCTGGCGGGCCTCATCCCGGTGCCCGCGCCGGCCATGCGGGTGGTCTCGACCTGAGGAGGACCTCCGTGCCTCAGGTAGATGTCCTCATTCCGACCTGTGGCCGCAAGACCGCCCTCGCCATCACCCTGACTGGATTGCTCGCGCAGACCTTTCGCGACTTTACGGTCATCATCGCCGATCAGACCGAGGATGAGCCCTACCTCGAGAGCGGCGAGATCCGCTCTCTCATCCTCGCGCTCGAGCTGCGGGGCCACGCCGTGCAGACCCTGGTCAACCTGCCGCGCCGGGGCATGGCGCAGCAGCGCCAGTTCTTGCTGGAGCATGCCCGCGCACCCTATGTGCACTTTCTGGACGATGATGTGCTCCTCGGTCCGGCAATGCTGGAGCGGATGGTGCAGGTGCTGCGCAGCGAGGGGTGTGGGTTTGTCGGCGCGGGGGTGAGTGGCCTGCGCCATCTCGACGATCTGCGCCCCGGCGACCTGGACTCCTTCGAGCCCTGGGAGGGCCCGGTGCGACCAGAGCCGCACACCTGGGAGACGATCCCCTGGGAGCGCTATCGGCTGCACATCCGCGACAACCCCTGGCACCTCACCCGACTGTATGCCGCCGATGGCCGCACGGTGCGCTACAAGGTGGTGTGGGTGGGGGCAAACACCCTCTACGACCGTGAAAAGCTGCTGAGCGTCGGCGGCTTTAGCTGGTGGACGGAGCTGCCCCCGAACCACTCGGGCGAGGAGGTGCTGGCGCAGCTGCTCCTCGCCCGGCGGTACGGGGGCTGCGGCATACTGCCGGCCGAGGCCTTCCATCTCCAGGTCCCGACGCAGACGGCAGAGCGGGACGTGAAGGCGGACCATATGTTCCCGAGGCTGGCGCCGCTCCTTGCACCCTTGCCGGGGGAGAATGCGGCGCTGCGCGGCTCAGCGCCGTAGCCCGTCGCGCCTCCGCCGCGCCTTGAGGCGTTGGTGTACCTCGCATGCCCCTACCCTATCCTATTCAGGGGCGGACAGGCTCCGCCCCCTGTGCAGGCGTAAGGACCTTCCATCTTCAGTCCCCCCCCCCCCCCCCGGGGTCGTTTACACATCTGCCGCTGGCGACGATCTTACGCGGGTTGATGTCGGTGGTGGGCG
>JAIMBM010000665.1 GCA_023511475.1 Anaerolineae bacterium | reverse complement strand
GTTCTCGACGGGCCACCTCTGGCGGCGGACGCTTCGGTCGCCATTCCGCCACCGCCTGCGCCAACAGCGAGCGACTGCCGGGGAAGCCACGGGCCACGATCTCCCGCAACAACTGGGATACGTTCGTGCACCCTGCCTGCCAACGATCCTGCAGATAACTCACGTACGGCTGCAACAGCGGCGAGCGCAAACCGCCCGGCCGGGGCCGCTGGACCTTGTTTCTCGGTGGCGAGGGAGCGGAAAGGAGGTTGCGTACGGTCCGCCGGTTCATGCCAGATTCGCGTGCGATGGCGCTGATACTGGCCCCTGCCTCTCGCAGGGCCTTCACCTTCTCCCAGCGGGCGGTTCTGGCCGCACGTCGCTCGGCCTGCTGTTGCTGGGTGGGGCTCAGCAGTCTGACCGGAACCGGTGCCAGGTCGGCTGCCGGTGGCTCTACCTCTTCCTGGCGATTGACGGCCGTCGAGCCCTCCATCTGCTCCGACGTCTCCTCGATCTGCAGGCGTCGGTTGCGCAGCATTCCATCGAGGGCGTTACCGGCGTTGAGCAACAGATGAAACCGGTCGGCCACCTGGACTGCTTGGGGAGCACCGAGCCTTGCCCCTGCGGCATACTCTCCCGCTCTGTCTCTTGAAATGATCTCGACTCCGGGGTGGGCCAGTAACCAGTTGGCCAAGGTCTGGGTAGAATCCAAAGGAGTGTGTAGAATCGGGAAGGGGTTGACAAGACGGCCACCGTGTGGTCTTCATCGAGATTGAATAGATCATCGAGAGGAGGATCACACGATGGCCGACGATCTCAGGATGGCACTTTGCGAGCTTCTGCGCAAGGCCCAAATGGGCGAGGACGTGGATTTCCTGCGTGAGGGGGTGCGGGCGCTCAGCCAGGCGCTGATGGAACTGGAGGTGACCGAACACATCGGCGCCGAACGCTACGAGCGCACGGCAGAGCGCAGGGGCCAGCGCAACGGCTACCGGCAGAGGACCTGGGACACGAGGGTGGGCACCGTTGAACTGAAGGTACCCAGGGTGCGAGACGGCAGCTTCTATCCAAGCCTTTTGGACCCACGCAAACGGGCGGAGCGAGCGTTGGTAGCGGTGGTGCAAGAGGCTTACGTGCAGGGGGTCTCGACCAGGCGCGTCGATGACCTGGTGCAAGCTCTGGGGATGACGGGCATCAGCAAGAGCCAGGTCTCGCTACTCTGTCAGGAGCTGGACAAGGAGGTGGAGCGCTTCCGCAACCGCCGGCTGGAGGGGGAATATCCCTACGTGTGGCTGGATGCCACCTTTGTCAAGGTACGCGAGGAGGGGCGAGTGGTCGCGATGGCGGTGGTGATGGCCATCGGCGTCAGGGAGAGCGGCGAGCGGGAGGTGCTGGGGCTGGACGTGGGTCCCAGCGAGGACGGGGCGTTCTGGTTGCAGTTCTCGCGGGCGCTGGTGCCCCGCGGGCTCAAGGGGGTGCGGCTGGTCACCAGCGACGCCCACGAGGGCTTGAAGAGGGCCATAGCGGCCGTGCTGCAAGGGGCCAGCTGGCAAAGGTGCCGCGTTCATTTTGTTCGCAATGCCTTGGCCTTGGTACCCAGGGGGGCGCAGCAGATGGTGGCGGCGACGATCCGCACCGTATTCGTGCAGCCGGATGCGGACAGCGCCAGAGAGCAGTGGCGGCGGGTGGCGGACAGTTTCCGACCGCGCTTCCCGCGCCTGGCCGATCTGATGGACGCCGCGGAGGAGGAGGTGCTGGCCTACCTGGCCTTTCCGGCGGAGCATTGGCGGCAGATATGGAGCACCAATCCGCTGGAGCGCCTGCATCGTGAGGTGAAGCGGCGTACGGACGTGGTGGGCATCTTCCCCAATCGAGGGGCGGTCATACGGCTGGTGGGGGCGGTGGTGGCCGAGCAGCATGATGAGTGGCAGGTATGCCGACGCTACTTCAGCGCGGAATCGTTAGCGAAGCTGTGCCGAGGAGGGGAAGCGGAGCTGCTGGCAGTGTTGCTGCCGGCTGGGTGAGGGCGGTCGTCTGTGGATAAGTGGACAGCCCTGCGGCCTGCCCACTTATCCACAGACACGACGACGATGAAGACCACCAAACGATTCTACACCCTTGACTGGACTCGTACTCTCGCGGTGCCAGATGGCATTTCCGCACACTACGGGCCGGCGCGCGGCCGGCTCGTCTATTATGCCGCTGGCGCGCCGCAGTCCTCGCCCAGTGGCGCCAGGGCGGCCTCGTAGCGCAGCAGGGCGCGGCGGAAAGAACGCCAGGGCCACGCAAATGCCGGCAAGCCATCGCCAGGATTAGAAGCGCGGGGTAGAGCGCGATCAACAGCAGGAACGCCAACGCCACTGCTCCAGAAGGATGTTCGCTTGCACAGCCTCACCTAGAGT
>JAIMBM010000664.1 GCA_023511475.1 Anaerolineae bacterium | reverse complement strand
CCGCCCCCAAACCACAGGGGTAGCCGGTGGTTACGTTGCGACTGACGTCTGTGCTTTGCGACATGGATGGGACGTTGGGGCACACGACCCGGGTGTGCTGGGCGGCGTTCCGTGCCGCCCTCGAGGAGCATCTCGGCCGGCAGTACTCGGATGCCGAGATCACGGCCCTGTTTGGCCCAAGCGAGGAGGGCGTGTTCCAGCGGCTGGTGCCGGATCGCTGGCAGGCCTGCCTGCAGTCGTTCCTTGTGGCCTATGAGCGGGAGCATGACCGCTGCCCCGCACCCTTCCCGGGGATCGAGAGCGCACTCCGATCGCTCCGGTCCCGAGGGGTGAGGCTGGGGATCGTCACCGGGAAGGGGCCGGGAAGCGCTGCGATATCGCTGAGGCGCCTTGGCCTCGGCGGCTACTTTGACGCCGTCGAGACCGGCTCGCCGAAGGGAGCGGTCAAGGCCACCCTGATCCGCCGCCTCCTGGGCCGCTGGAACCTGGCGCCCGAGGAGGCCGCCTACATCGGCGACCATCCCTCCGACATGTGGGCGGCGAGGGAGGCAGGTGTCCTTCCCCTGGCGGCCGCCTGGGCGACGACGGCGGCCCCTGAGGCGCTCCGCGCCTGCGGGCCCGCCTGGGTTTTCGGCACCGTGGAAGAGCTCTCCGCCTGGATCGAGGCGAACCTGGAGAGCATCGGTACAGCAGTCTGAGGCCGAGGCGAGAAGGCCACCTGTTGGAGGCAAGAGCGATGCGCGCCATGGTCCTCTATGCCCCGAAGCCGATCGAGGAGCGTCCGCTGGTAGCGGCGACGCTGCCGGACCCGGTGCCCGGGCTCGGGCAGATCCGCCTGCGGGTGCGGGCCTGCGCCGTGTGCCACACCGACCTGCACACGGTCGAGGGGGATCTCCGGCTGCCGCGGCTGCCGATCGTGCCCGGCCATCAGATCGCCGGAGTCGTCGATGCGTTGGGCGCGGGTGCCGGGCGCTTCCGGATCGGCGACCGGGTAGGCGTCGGCTGGTTGAGCAGCGTTGAGGGGGAGTGCGAGCTCGCCCGGAGGGGGCAGGAGAACCTCTGCCCCAATGCCCGCTTCACCGGCCTGCACGTCGACGGGGGCTATGCGGAGTACGCGCTGGCCGATGAGCGCTTTGCCTTCCCCATCCCCGAGGGCTTCAGCGACCTTGAGGCGGCACCCCTCCTGTGCGCCGGCATCATCGGTTATCGCTCGCTGCGCCTGTCGGAGGTCAGGCCGGGGGACCGCCTCGGCCTTTACGGCTTTGGCGCGAGTGCCCACATCGCCATACAGGTCGCCCGCCACTGGGGGTGCCGGGTCTTTGTCTTCAGCCGCGGAGAGGACCACCGGCGGCTCGCCCGCGAGCTCGGGGCGGAGTGGACCGGCCTCGCCGAGGAGGCCCCTCCTGTTCCCCTTGATGCCTCCGTCATCTTTGCTCCCGCCGGCCGGCTGGTGCCGCTGGCGCTCGGGCACCTGCGCCCGGGCGGCACTCTGGCGATCAACGCCATCACCATGAGCCCGATTCCCGAGTTCTCGTACGACCTGCTGTACTATGAGCGCACGGTGCGCAGCGTGACCAACTACACACGGCAGGATGCTGAAGAGTTCCTGCGGCTGGCTGCCGAGGTTCCTGTCCGCACGAAGGTCGAGGTCTTCCTTCTCGGCGAGGCGAACGAGGCGCTCGAGCGTCTCAAGCACGGTCGCATACAGGGCAGCGCCGTACTCCGGGTCCAATCCTGATGGGGCGGAGGAGAGCGCAACGGGTTGGGGACAGTTTTCGCAGGGGAATGGCGTTGGCGGGTTCGTAATGGGCTGGTTTCCGGGCGTGGTCGGTGGGCAAAATGAAAGGCTAGCTTTCTTGGGGTATACCAGGTGTGTCACGACCGGTATCCCTAGAAAGCTAGCCTCATGCAGTATGCCACAGGTTCGTTCCTCCGTGCTACGCTCAGTGTCCTGCTGGTCCGCATCCACCTGCTCCTCATCGTTGTCCTCTTGGCCCTGGCGCTGTTAGGGCACCCGTTGGATGTGAGCGCGGGCTGGCTTGTCTGCCACCCGTGGTGTACCTGCCTCCTTCGCCATCGCGATCTGGCCGCCCCGTGAGCATCGTTGCCGGGTGTCAGTGGCGAGCGCGTGGCACTACGCGCGCAAGACCTGGCATGTGCCGCTCCTGCGCAGCAGCGCCATGACCGACTGATGGGTCGGGGAGAAACCTGAACTGGTGGCGGTATTCAGATTCCTGAAAGTCCACTGGCCCAAGCTCGTTAACGGCATCGAGAGCGACTTGATCCCGAGGACCAACAACACCGCCGAGTTGGTCATCCGCCGCTTCGATCAACACTACCAGAGCTTCTGTGGCTTTGACTCGCTGGAAACCGCGGAGCGTTACCTG
>JAIMBM010000663.1 GCA_023511475.1 Anaerolineae bacterium | reverse complement strand
ATAAACCCCCCCCGGGGCGGGGGGGGGGGGGGGGGGGGGGGGGGGGCCGACCTCGTAGCCCGCGCGGCGGACGGCCTCCTGCAGCTGCCCGATCCCCGTGCGGGAGGGGTCGAAGCGTACCACGGCCAGACCGGAGGCCAGCAGAACCTCTACCTCCTTGACCCCCGGCACCCCGGACAGAGCCCGCTGCACGTGGCGCGCGCAGTCCGCGCAGTCCATGCCGCGGACGGACAGCTCGGCTGTGGAGGGTTCCGTCATGGGGCGTCCTCCTGCTCGGCGTAGCGGGTGCACTGGTACACTCCGCGCGCCACCTCCGCCAGAATGCGGTCCGCCAGGCCCAGCAGAGCGTCCACCCGGGGGTCAGCCAGCCGGTAGCGGACGAACCGGCCGTCCCGCTCCCGCTGTACGAGGCCGCAGTCCCAGAGGCACTGCAGGTGGTTGGACACGTTGGGCTGGCTCAGCCCCGTAGCCTGGACGATCTCCCCGACGGTCCGCGGCCCTTCCCGGAGGGACTCCAGGATGGCCAGGCGGGACCGGTCCGCGAATCCCCGGAACAGCTTGGCCTTGAGGGCCAAGGCAGTGGGGTTTGCCTGGATCAAAGCTGCCATGAAACCACCTCATCACATCAGTATCTACTGATACGATATCCTGCCTTAGCGCCGCGTCAAGGGAGGGCTTGCGGGGACCCACCCGCCCGCCTACACTTAGGGCTTGGATTAGCACTCTCCTGGTGCGAGTGCTAATCCCGCACGCCCAAATTCCACGGCCAAGGAGGGAGGGTCGCCATGAACCTAAAGCCCCTGGGTGACCGTGTGGTCGTCAAGCCCCTGGAGGAGGAGGAGCGCACCAAGGGCGGCATCGTGCTGCCCGACGTGGCGAAGGAGAAGCCCCAGCATGGCGAGGTGCTGGCCGTGGGGCCGGGAGCCCTCACGGAGGACGGTCGGCGCCTGCCCATGGACGTGAAGGTAGGGGACCGCGTGCTGTTCGCCAAGTACGCGGGCACCGAGGTGAAGATCGGCGACGAGGAGTACCTGATCCTGCGGCAGAGCGACATCCTGGCCATCGTGGAGCGGGAGCCCGCTGCCGCGAAGGCCTAGTCGGGAGGGATCGCCCATGCCCAAGGAGCTACGGTTCGACGAGGAAGCCCGCCGGGCCCTGGAACGCGGCGTGAACAAACTGGCCGACGCGGTGAAGATCACCCTCGGCCCCAAGGGCCGGAACGTGGTCCTGGAGAAGAAGTTCGGCTCGCCCACCATCACCCACGACGGCGTGACCGTGGCCAAGGAGATCGAGCTCGAGGACCCCTTCGAGAAGATCGGGGCCGAGCTCGTGAAGGAGGTAGCGAAGAAGACCGACGACGTGGCCGGTGACGGGACGACGACGGCGACGGTGCTCGCGCAGGCGGATGGAGGCACACCGGAGGAGGCCGAGAGTTGAAGCACACCCTGATCGTCCTCATGGAGGACAGGCCCGGCGTCCTGAACCGTGTGTCCAGCCTGTTCAGGCGCCGCAACTTTAATATCGAGAGCCTCACCGTCGGGCACAGCGAGACGCCCGGCATCTCCCGCATGACGGTGGTCGTCGACGGCGATGACACGGTTGTGGAACAGGTATCCAAACAGCTCTACAAGCTCATCCATGTGACCAAGGTCACCGACGTGACCTCCGAGGCGGCCGTGCTGCGCGAGCTGGCGCTGATCAAGGTCCATGCGACGGCCAACACCCGGGGCGAGATCATGCAGCTCTGCGACATCTTTCGCGCCAAGGCGGTCGATGTCGGGGCGGATTCGCTCACCATCGAGATCACCGGGCAGGAGGACAAGATCGACTCCCTGATTGCCCTGCTGCGGCCCTTCGGCATCAAGGAGATGGTGCGCACGGGCCGCGTCGCCATGGTCCGGGGCTGGTCAGGCAACGGTAGCCGCGGTGCCAGGTCGTAAACGGTGCACGGAGCATCCTGCAGCGAGAGGAGCGAGTGTCATTCATGGCAACCATGTACTACGACAAGGACGCCGATCTTGAAGTATTGCGGGGCCGCAAGATCGCCATCATCGGCTTTGGCAGCCAGGGGCACGCCCATGCGCTGAACCTGAAAGACTCGGGCTCTGACGTGCGGGTCGGCCTGTACGAGGGCAGCGCCTCCTGGAAACGGGCGGAGGAGGCCGGGCTGCGCGTGCTGCCCGTCGCCGAGGCTGCAGCCGAGGCCTCGATCATCATGATGCTGGTGCCCGAGCAGGTCGCCCCGGGCCTCTATCGCGAGGCGATCGCCCCGCACCTCGGCCCGGGCGATACCCTGATGTTCGCCCATGGCTTCAACATCCACTACAACCAGATTGTGCCGCCGCCGAACATTGATGTGAGCATGGTCGCCCCCAAGGCTCCCGGGCACCGGG
>JAIMBM010000662.1 GCA_023511475.1 Anaerolineae bacterium | reverse complement strand
GGCATGGATCGGCCGTGCCTTCTCCTCCGAGGCGGCCGCCGTCCAGGCGACGGACCAGACCGGGGCCAGGCAAGCCAGACCGGGGTCCGCACGGAGTCAGAGTTCTCCCCAAGCACCAGCACAGGAGGTGCAGACGTCCCCGCGCGGCTGCGGGTCTTCTGCGTAATCCGGTGTAGCCAGAGCAGTTGGGGCCGCCTCCATCGCCTCTGGGGCGGCCTCCCGTCATCTGTGTACGGACCAACGACGGCAGGTAGGCAGGGGCATGGCACGCGGCCCCTCCTCCTGCAGGGGCGCTTTCAGGGTCGCCCGGCGCAGCCCCGTGGCCCTGCTGGCGTCCCCTGCGGTAGCGTAGCGTATCGGTAGTCTCAAGGAGGAAAACGATGGATCAGGCACGTGCGGAAAAGCTGTGGGAGCTGCACCACGAGCTCGAGCGGGGGCGCCTGTCCCGCCGCCAGTTCATCCGCATGGCGACGGCCCTCGGCGTCTCGCTGACAGCCGCCGAGGCGCTCGCTGGCTGCCAGAAGGCAACTCCCGCACCCACCACCGCGCCGACGCAGGCGCAGGCGGTCGCCACCACGGCACCGCAGCCGACCAGCGCCCAGGCAGCCCCAACGACGGCCCCCACGCAGGCCCCGGCAGCTGCGGCGGAGCCCAAAGAGGGCTACATGCTGCGCTTTGACGGCTACCGCTGCACCGGCTGCCTGCTCTGCGCGGTGACCTGCGCCGACAAGTGGCAGACCGAGCTCTTCCCTGAGCAGACCAAGGACGTCGCGAACCTCGAGTTCTCCCGCATCCGACCGATGAGGTTCCAGTACGTCGACGTCGTCAACGTCTGCAACTACTGCAACCTTGAGGAGTGGGCCGAGGGTACCAAGGAGGCCCCGTGCATGTCGGTCTGCCCGCAGAAGGCCATCAAGTACGTCCCCAAGGGCGAGGGCAAGCCAGGCTACACCGGCTACGGCTACAAGACAGTCGACCGCGACCTCTGCCTCGGCCTCGATGCCTGCGGACGCTGCCTCGAGGCCTGCGAGCAGCAGTTCGGTTCGGGCATCTCCTTCGATCCCATCGAGCACAAGGCCCAGGTCTGCACCATGTGCGGCGGCGACCCCGCCTGCGTCAAGGTCTGCCCTGAGCCCGAGGCCCTGCAGTTCGTGCCCAGAATCGTCAACGGCCGCTCCTTCGCCTTCCAGCCGGAAGCCTATGCGGAGCTCTTGTACATGAAGATGTTCAACGTGAGGAGGGATCTCTGATGGCTGCGCTCAAGGGCGTTTGGGGTAAGATTGCCCGCGTCAACCTCTCGACGGGCGAAGTGACGGTCATCGAGCCGCCAGAAGAGGTGTACCGCAAGTACCTCGGGGGCGAGGCGCTTGGCCTCTACTACCTCTTCAAAGAGGGCATCGTCGACCCCAGTGTCGACGCCCTCGGCCCCCAGAACATGATCCAGCTCCTCGTCGGGCCCACCAACGGCGTGGCCCCGAACGCGCGCTCGGTCATCGTGACCAAGAGCGCATACAACTTTTTGTGCGTCACTACCAGCGGCGGGCGCGCCGCGGCTGAGCTCAAGTTCGCCGGCTGGGATGGCATCCAGATCGTGGGCAAGGCCGAGAAGCCGGTCTATATCGCGGTCATCGATGACAAGATCGAGATCCGCGATGCCAGCCACGTCTGGGGCAAGGGCACCGAAGAGGCGGAGATGATCCTGCAGAAGGAGGTCCTCTCGCCTATCGAGCAGCGGGAGAGCATCCTGCGCAGCGCCGACATGCCGGAAAAGTGGGCCGCCCTGCACCCGGCCGCGGCCAACCACAGTGTGGTAGGACCCCGGTACACTGAGTGGCAATCCCCGGCGTTGCCCTTTGCTTTGGGCGAACCCTCCGGGGTGTTGTGGAATTTGGACACCCATCAGCTGTTGTGGGCGCAAAATCCCAACGCTGTAGGCCCGATTGCTTCCACCACCAAATTGATGACCATCTACCTAATCCTGCATAACGGGCCCGACCTATCCCAAATCGTCACCATTGGCCCGGACGCAGCAAGCACCGCGGGTTCCGGCATCAAGCTCAAAGTGGGCGACCAGTTTACCGTCGAGCAACTGTTATACGCGCTCATGTTGGCCTCCGCCAATAACGCGGCCGTGGCCTTGGCCGATGCCGCAGCCGGCAATACCCAAAACTTCGTCGCCGAAATGAATCAAACTGCCCAGCGGTTAGGGCTCACCGATTTGCATTTTAGCGATCCCGACGGTCTTTCCAAAGGCTCCGTGGGATCCGCCTGGGATCTGGCCGCTTTAACCCAACTGGACTTTCAGTACCCCGTGTTTCAAAAGATCGTCAAATCCAAAAACATGGCGATTCCGGAAAATCCCCAGATGTGGAACCTCAATCATTTGTTGTACATGGAC
>JAIMBM010000661.1 GCA_023511475.1 Anaerolineae bacterium | reverse complement strand
CTCGTGTTATGTCCACAACGCAACCTGCCTGGGAAGGCAAGTCCTCCGTGTGCTTCGCGCGCCGGCGGATTCTTGCGCGCGGACGTACCCTCACTCCTCCGTCGCCTTGGTCGCGTGCCCGATAAAGGGTTCGACGAGGCGCGTGAACTCCATGGGCAGCACGAACTTGGTGGCCGGCCCTGAGCCGAGCGCCTTCAGCGCCTCGAGGTACTGCAGGCTCATGGTCTTGGAGTCGATGGCCCGGGCCGCACTGTAGATCTTTTCCAGGGCCATGGCATAGCCCTCGGCGTTGAGGATCGCCGCCTGCCGCGCGCCCTCGGCCTGCAGGATGGCCGCCTGCTTGGCGCCCTCCGCCCGAAGGATCGCCGCTTGTTTCTCGCCCTCCGCGACCTTCACCGAGGCCTCGCGCTTGCCATCCGCTTCCGTCACCGTCGCGCGGCGCTCGCGCTCGGCCGCCATCTGCCGGTTCATGGCCACCTGCACCTCGTGCGGCGGCTGGATCTCTCGGATCTCGACAGAGGTCACCTTCACGCCCCAGCGCTCCGTCACCTCGTCCAGCTTGACCCGCAGCACCTGGTTGATGGCCTCGCGCTTGGCCAGGACGTCATCCAGCAGAATGTCGCCGATCACAGCGCGCAGTGTGGTCGTCGCAATGCCGGTCGAGGCACCCGCAAAGTCCCGGACCTTGAGCACGCTGAGGGTCGGGTTGACGACCTTCCAGTAGATCAGAAAATCGATCGAGATGGGCGCGTTATCCTTGGTGATGCAGGTCTGATGCGGGATGGAGAGGTAGAGCTCGCGCAGGTCGACCTTGACGGGGTGATCCACAATCGGGATCAGAAACACCAGCCCCGGCCCCTTCTCGCCGATGCAGCGACCGAGCCGGAAGACGACCAGCCGCTCATAGTCCCGCACCACCCGCACCACCGCGGGCAGCAGCACAAGTGCCAAGAGCGGCAACCCGATGACCACGGCAATGATGACATAGAGCACTCCCATCTCAAGCCTCCCTTCAGCTACCCTGCACGCGACGCACGATGAGCCTGTTGCCCTCGAGCGCCACGACCTCTACCGCCTCTCCGGCGGCGATCGAACCACCTTCAGCCCTCGCGGTCCACTGCTCGCCCGCGACCTGCACCACCCCGACCGGCTCGAGCGCCGAGACCGCCGCCCCCTTTGCCCCGATCACCGTATGGCTGCCCACCAGGACCGGCAGACGCTGCGCCCGCACGCCCGCCGAGAGGGCCACAAGGAACAGCCCCGCCGTAGCCGCCGTCATGGTGCCGATCAGCCAGGGGCTCACCCGAACGGCAGGCATCGTCGGTGAGCGCGGGCCGACCGGGCTGAACAGGATGAGCGAGCCCAGCACAAAGGCGATCGCCCCACCGATACTCAGGACATAGCCGCTGACTTTGATGTCGAGCACAAAGAGGACGAGAGCCAGCACGATCAGAGCGACCCCACCCCAGTTCAGGGGCAGGTTCTCAAAGGCGATGAAGGCCAGGATCAGGCAGATGGCCCCCACCACCCCCGGCGCCCCGATCCCCGGGTGGTAGAGCTCGACCATGATGGCCAGCATGCCGATGGACATGAGGAGATAGGCGATGTTCGGATCGATCAGCACGTGCAGGAAGCGCTCGGAGAGCGTCATCGACACCCGCTCCCGCGGCAGAAAGCCCAGGTCGAAGACCACTTCTCCGGCTGCAGTGGTGACCCGGCGTCCATCGAGCTGCTGCAGCAGGTCCTCGAGGTCCGTCGCAAGGAGGTCGGCAACCCCCATCGAGACCGCCTCCTGCGAGGTGACCGACAGGCTCGAGCGCACCGCCTCCTCGGCCCAGTCGGCGTTGCGGCCGCGGGTCTCGGCCAGGGAGCGGGCAAAGGTCGCCGCATCGTTGGTCACCTTGGTGCCGAGAGCGCCCTCGATATCCTCGCCCCCGGCCCCGACCGGGTGCGCCGCACCGACGTTCGTGCCGGGCGCCATGGCCGCAACGTGCGCCGCCAGCAGGAGAAACATCCCTGCCGAGCCAGCCCGCGCTCCCTGAGGCGCCACATACACGACCACCGGCACCGGCGCCCCGAGGATCGCCTGCACAACACGCCGCATCGAGGTGTCCGTGCCGCCGGGCGTATCCAGCAGGAGGACGTACAGCGCCGCGTCCGGCCGGCTCAGGTTACGCTCCACATACTGCGCCACGAGGGGATTGATGAGCCCGCGGACCTCGAGCACGCGCACCGGCTGCAGCGGCCCCTGCGCTGCAGCCGGCAGAGCCAACCCGGCCAGCACCGCAACGAGCGCCACCCCCACCGCCGCCGCCCTGCAGGACCTTGACATTCCCGTCACCGCCTTTGTCAACCCAGAAGGACGCTTTCAGTATATCATGGTAAAGCGGGGAGGGCAAGGA
>JAIMBM010000660.1 GCA_023511475.1 Anaerolineae bacterium | reverse complement strand
GGGGGGGGCCCCCCGCGGGGCCCCGCCCCCTGGCTTTGTCGGCCTGCGTCGGCCCTACTCGTTGACCTCTTCGGGCACCGGCTCGTCCCGCCTCTCGGGCTCACCGTTGCCCTCCCTGACCCAGGCGAACTTGGTCCGCAGGGTTCGGGGGTAGTACGCCTCCAGCACGTCGTAGCCGACCTCCTGCCCCCAGCGGTAGTAGACGCGCGGATCGATATACGACTTGAGGCTGGTTCCGAGGTTCCACGTGCGGGCCTTGGAGGCCATGGTCGCCTGGCTGTTGAACCGGTCGAGCGCCTCTTCGGCGCGGCGGAGCCTCTCGCGGGCCTGCTCCAGCTTTTGCCGGGCCTTCTCTATCCGTCGGGCGGCAGCCGCCCCGGCGCGCTCGAGGGCGGCTGGAGACTTGGCCTTTGCCTCCCGCTCTCGCGCCTCCGCCCGCACTGCGGCCAGCGCCTCGGCTGCCGCGCGGACCTCCTCCTTCACCTTCGAGACGCGCTCGGCGAGGCGCTGGCGCCGCGCCTGCACCTTCTCGCGTCGCGCCGCCCAGTTGGCGGGCGCCTTCTTGTAGTGGTTGCACAGCGTGGCTGCGGCGAGGTTGGCCCGCATCGCAGCCTCGCGCTTCTTGTACTCGGGATCTTCCGCGCTCACTCCCGAGGTCCAGAGGCTCTCCTGTACGGCTGCTGTGGCATGCCGGGTTCGGAAGACCTTGGCTGTGAGCCCGGGCAGTGCCTCACCGAGGAAGGCGTTGACGTCGCGGCTCGCTATGTCGGGGAAGAGCTGCGGCTTGTTGGCTGCAGCATTCTCTCGGCTGGTGCGGCTCGGTCGGGCATTGCGACAGAGCTCGGCCAGATTCTCGAGCACCTGGGGCGGAAGGCTGACCCGCTTGTGCCACAGCACCGAGTCCTTGCCCAGGAACCGCAGCTCGGCCGTGCCATCCTCGTGCAGCGTGATGTGCTCCGGCCGCAGCGTGGTCGCGCCGACGGTGTCGGCCTCGTCGGGGTCCTTCTCGTCGCCTACTCTCAGGCAGAGCCGGTCGATGAGGTAGCAGGCGGTAGCCACCATGCGACGACGCGGGTCCGGGTCCGCCAGGCCGGCCTCGATGTGGGCCCGCACGCGGGCCAGGTTGGCGTCGAGCGCGGTCGCTTGGTCGAACTTGAGCGCCTCTTTACGTTGCTTGATGGAGGCGGAATCGCCCAGCCAGATGTACTTGGTCTTGCCCGACAGCCTGTCCTTCCAGCGGGCGATCCACATCGAGTCGGGCTCCCAGACGATCGCCTGCCACTCGCCGGGGGGTCTGGGCGCATCGGGGCTCAAGTTGAGGGTGATATCGCTCTCTTTGGGTCCGGGCTTCCACTTGCCGCGCAGTGGGTGCCTGCCTCGCCCCATAAAGATCCCGGAGGGCTCCACGAGATAGGTGGCCAGCTCGGTTCGCACGCCATCCACGATGGCGTACCCGTAGATCTCGCGCAAGGAATCGCGAGCGGCCTTGCGCTGCGCAGCCAGGGCTTTGCGCTCCTCGCGGCTCAGGGCCTCGCGGGCAGCCCGTTCGGCGGCGATTACGGCTATGGCCGGAGCGAAATCCACCTCGTCCGGCTTCAGGGGGGGCACGATGCCCAGAGCGGCGCTGAAATCCGCCAGAAAGTTGCGCACGAACACGGCATCCTCCGCATAGGGAGTGCCGACCTTCCGGGCCCAGGCCAGCGCCATCTCTTCCTGAGCCGGTGTGAGCGCTACGCTCCGGCCGCGGATCGTCAGTATCAGGTTATGCGGTTCCGGCGGGGGAGGAATGACCACCCCCTTGTGCACCAACTGCCTTAGCAAGGTCGATCGAGTCTCCTGAACATCGGGATTGGCCCGGCCCCATGGCACGGACGCGCTATGTTAACTCAACGCACGCCGTTTGGCAAATGCCCGCTTCAGGAGCGGGTGCAGTCCATGTTTGGGGCAGTGCGCGCCGAGGCACGCTGTCACTAATGTGATCCATAGATGTTCTGTGGGATGGGGTGCAAGGGACGCAAGCAACCCACCGAATGAATTCGGGGCTCCGGGGCCTTCCGGGGACCCCACGGGCTGCGGCGGAGCCGCCAGCCCGTGGAGAGCCCCTTCGGGGTGCCTGCGGGCAGTCCGAAGGCCAACCGTCGACCTGCGTCGATAGGGAACGGGCCCCGCCCGCGCAGGCGCCTCCAGCGCGCAAAGCGCGCGCAACGCGATTTCAGCCGCTGGCTTCGTCGCACCTGGTCCCCGCGACCCGAAGCCGGCATTGGATATGTGGATCACATTAGCCCCTGCCCCAGGCAGGTGCCCGGAGCCTGCCCGGGGGAGGGGTGATGACAGACGGGCCTTGAGTTTGGCCTTTTCAGGTCCTCGTTTCCTGATCACATGCTCCAGCGCTCGTGGAGGGTGGTATGGCGCCCCT
>JAIMBM010000659.1 GCA_023511475.1 Anaerolineae bacterium | reverse complement strand
CCCTCTCGGGGGAGGGGCCATCTCTATGGGTGTGTCTCGGGCTCCGCTGGCGCGCCAGCGGAGCCCGAGACACCCAGCCCCATTTTGCTTATATCCCCTCCCATGCGGTGAACGCGAGCCCGAACGCATACCTTCCAGGCTCCCCCGAGGTAGGCCCGGCCGGACGGCTCCGCCCGGCGCCCCCACCAGCCCCTGCTCCCGGTCCCAGCAGCATCTGGAGCGTACCCTCAGAACACTTGACCCGCCCCCTTCCTTGTGGTATACCCATCCCTTGATGCCGAAGAAGGAGCGATGGCCACATGGAGCGCATACGGACTACCGAGCTCGCAGCCCACGTCGGCGAGCGGGTCGCTTTACACGGCTGGCTCCACCGTCTGCGGCGGCTCGGGGGCATCAACTTCCTCGCCCTGCGTGACGGCTGGGGCATCGCCCAGGCGGTAATCGACGATCCCGAGGAGCTGGCCAAGGTCGCTCCGCTCCACGACGAGTCGGTGCTGGCCCTCGAGGGTCTGGTCACAGCCGAGCCCCAGGCACCGGGCGGCTATGAGCTGCGCGAGACGCGCGTTCGCGTCCTTGTGCCCGCCGAGGAGCCGCCTCCCTTCGAACTGAACAAGCGCGTCCTCAAGCCGAGCCTCGACGTATTTCTCGAGCACGCGCCCATCGGCCTGCGACACCCCCAGAAGCGCGCCATCTTCCGCCTCGGCGCCGGCATCGTGCACGCCTTCCGCTCCTACCTCTGCAGCCAGGGGTTCACCGAGATCCAGAGCCCCAAGCTGGTCGAGGCGGCGACCGAGGGGGGCGCTAACGTCTTTCCCGTTGACTATCTCGGGCGCAGGGCCTACCTCGCACAGAGCCCCCAGTTCTACAAGCAGATCATGGTTGGCGTCTTTGAGCGCGTCTTTGAGGTCGGCCCCGTCTTCCGCGCCGAGCCGCACAACACCGCCCGCCACATCAACGAGTACGTCAGCCTCGACGTCGAGATGGGCTTCATCCACGACCACCACACCGTCATGGGCCTTCTCACCGAGGTTATCCGCGCCATCATCCAGCACCTTGCCGAGAGCCACCGGGAGGAGCTCGCCCTGCTCGGCGCGCACCTGCCGTCGGTCCCGGAGATCATCCCCTCCGTGTACTTCCCGGACGCCCTGGAGATGATCTCCCAGGCGACCGGCCGCAATGTCCGCGGCGAGCCAGACCTTGCCCCCGAGGACGAGCGCTGGCTTGGCGCCTGGGCCGAGGCCGAGCACGGGTCGGACTGGGTATTCGTCACCGGCTTTCCGCTGGCCAAGCGCCCCTTCTACACACACCCCGATCCGGGCGACCCCACCTACTCCAACAGCTTTGACCTCCTCTTCCGTGGCACGGAGCTCGTCACCGGCGGCCAGCGCCTGCACCGGTATGGTGACTATGTCGCCGCCCTGGAATCCAGAGGGATCGACCCAACCCCCTTTGCCAGCTATCTGGAGGTGTTCCGACACGGCATGCCGCCGCACGGAGGCTTTGCCATCGGCCTCGAGCGCTTTCTCATGCAGCTCCTGGCGCTCGGCAACATCCGCGAGGCCACCCTCTTCCCGCGCGACCTGACGCGCCTGTCACCGTGAGAGGAGCGACAAGATGTATCAGGTCTGTGTCCGTCGGCACTTTGACGCCGCACACGCACTCCGAGGCTACCAGGGGCGCTGCGAGAACCTGCACGGCCACCGGTACGAGATCGTGGCCTGCGTCGAAAGCGACTCGCTCAACGAGATCGGCCTCGCGACCGACTTTACCGAGCTCAAACGGGTCCTGGACGGCATCCTCGCCCGCTACGATCACCGCAACCTGAACGAGACCCCGCCCTTTGACCGCATCAACCCCAGCGCAGAAAACATCGCCCGCACCATCTACGAGGCGCTGCGCGACGCGCTCCCCGGCGCCCGCCTCGCCTGCGTACAGGCGTACGAGTCGCCGGATGCCTGGGCCACTTACCGGGAGGGTTAGGCCCCGGCAACGACCGGGCCTCCGCAGGTGTCCACGGGACCCCTGTCGGGCGGACCGTTCACGGGCGAGCGGTCGCGCCTGTCGTCGCATAGCAGAAGCGGCATGGCGGCGCCATGCTCGTCGAGGACCCCCCTCCCCCCTTCCCTCGAGTCTGGCCTTTCGGAGCGCAACCCCTGGTGCCGTCCAGAGGCCACCGGGATAACCTCCAGCCATGCTGCGCCCGGGATGCCCCTGGCCTCTTCCCCCTCCCCGAGGCGGGCGCCGAGGCGCTCGCCTCGGGGAGGGGGAAGGCATTACAGCATCCGGAATCGCCTCGCCCCAAGGTGGGCAAGGCGTGTCCGCCCCGGGGGAGGGTCATCCTAAAGGGCTCAACTTTGGCCTTTCGCAGCGCGCCCCCCGACATTGTGCAGACGCCACGGGGATGGGACCCAACGCCCCAGT
>JAIMBM010000658.1 GCA_023511475.1 Anaerolineae bacterium | reverse complement strand
CATCAGGTCACCCCCGGCCAGACGGTCCTCGTCCACTCCGCCGCGGGCGGGGTCGGAATCGTGGCGGTGCAGATCGCCAAAGCCGCGGGGGCGCGGGTGATCGGGACGGTATCAAGCGACGGCAAAGCGGACCTGGTGAAGCAGTACGGCGCTGAGGCAGTGATCAATTATGCGACCCAGGACTTTGCCGAGGAGGTGGGAAAGCTGACCGGCGGCAAGGGGGTGGATGTGATTCTCGACGCGGTCGGTAAGCCCACGCTGGAAAAAGGACTGCGCTGTTTGGCGCCGTTCGGGTACTTTATCCTCTACGGCCGCGCGGGCGGGGTCCCCGAGCCGTTGAACCTCATGACTCTTTTCCAGAAGTCGCTCAAAGTGAGCGGCTTCGTCCTCTATACAGTCTCCGCGATGCCGGAGAAACACCGCGAGGGGATTGAGAAGTCCTTCCAACTCATGCGCGAGGGGAAGCTCAAGGTGCTGATCGGGAAGACCTTTCCGCTGGCGGAGGCCGCGGCAGCGCATCGCCATATGGAGTCACGGCAGTCTACGGGGAAGCTTGTCCTGATTCCGTAGCGGCGGGCACGCGTTCCCGAGTCCTGGGGGGGGGGGGGGGGTGCCCCCCCCCCCCCCCACCCCCTGTCAAAAGAAACTCTCTGGACGGCGCGAGTTGCGCTCCGAAAGGCCGAACTCGAGAGCGGGGGGCTTAACCCCGTTTTGTCCTCCGGGCAAAGGGGGAATGCCCCGGGAGCCGAGGCTACGCTACGATGCCGGCAGCCGCACAAAGCGCCCGTAGGCATCCTCCCAGGGCGTGGCATCGCGTGGCTCATACTCGCGCACGTCCGTCGCGCGTCGCACCAGCTCGCGGCCTTCGCGCAGCGAGCCAATGAAGCCACGGGCAACCGCCTGTACGATGACATTGCCCATGGCTGTCGCCTCGACTGGACCGGCGATCACCGGGCGCCCCGTGGCGTCGGCGGCGAACTGGTTGAGGAGCCTGTTCTGCGACCCACCGCCGACGATGTGGATCGGGCTGAGGCGCCGACCCACAATGGCCTCGAGCTGCTCGAGGGCCACCCGGAAGCGCAGGGCAAGGCTCTCGAGGGCTGTACGCACAACCTGGCCATAGGTCTCGGGGATGGGCTGCCCGGTCTCATGGCAGTACGCCCGGATACGCCGGGGCATGTCGCCGGGCGGCATGAAGACGGGATGATCCGGGTTGACCAGGGAGCGAAAGGGCTCTGCCTCTGCAGCAAGACGCGTCAGCTCATCGTAGGACATCTCGTGTCCCTCGCGCGCCCACTCGCGGCGGCACTCCTGCACCAGCCAAAGCCCGACGATGTTCTTCAGCAGGCGGAAGGTCCCGCCGGCGCCGCCCTCGTTGGTAAAGTTGTGGCGCAGGGCGTCGGCGGTGATCACCGGTGCGGTCACCTCGATCCCCTCAAGCGCCCAGGTGCCGGAGCTGATGTATACAAAGTCCGGGCCTGCGGCGGGCACCGCCACAACCGCCGAGCCGGTATCGTGACAGGCGGGGGCGATAACGGGCACCGCCCCCAAGCCGACCTCCTCGCGGACTCCGCCCAGGAGGGGCCCGAGCACCGTGCCCGGCGGAACGACCGGCGCCAGAATCTGATCCGGGAGCGCAAGCTTCTTGAGCAGCTCCCGCGCCCAATCCCCTGTGCGAGGGTCATAGAACTGGCTGGTCGTGGCCTCGGTGAACTCGCAGACCTTTTGCCCGGTGAGCCAGTAGTTGAACAGGTCCGGCATCATGAGCAGCGTGCGGGCGGCTGCCAGGAGATCGGGCTGTTTGAGCGACATGGCGTAGAGCTGGTAGAGCGTGTTGATCTCCATGAACTGGATGCCAGTACGCTCAAAGATCTCCTCGCGCGGCACGCGCTCAAACACGCGCGCCATCATCCCGTCAGTGCGCCGGTCCCGATAGTGGTACGGGGTGCCCACGAGGGAGCCCGCTGCGTCAAGCAGCGCCCAGTCGACGCCCCAGGTGTCGACGCCGATCCCCTGCAGGTCGTATGGGGCAGCCTTCCCGAGCGCAGTCTTCATCTCCTGGAACAGGCGCAGCACATCCCAGTGCAGGGAGTCCAGGACGCGCACGGGCCCGTTAGGGAAGCGATGGATTTCACTCAGCTCGAGGCTTGAGCCGTCAAAGGCGCCGAGCACAGCACGTCCGCTCTCAGCGCCGAGGTCGAAGGCAAGGAAGTGCGCTTTGGCGGCCATGGGGTCACTCCATTGTTTGCAGGCGGCAGGCGGAGTACTAGAAGGATTGTACCATGGTTCGCGGCAGAGGGCGAGTCTGTTGCTCGCGCGGGGTGCAGTTCACGGTGGGGGAACTCGCCCCAGCCACGCGGTATCCGGCTCCCCTCCCCCGTTCCCTCGCCCCGCGGGCGCCCCGGCGCGCGCCGGGGGCGGGG
>JAIMBM010000066.1 GCA_023511475.1 Anaerolineae bacterium | reverse complement strand
GTGGGGAGGTTCTATCGCTTCTCCGTTCATCGACGCGGGTCAGGTCCTGGAGCTAACCCCATACTACGACCAGTACGGGTGGCACAAGCTGTTTGCGCCGTGGGCCGTAGCCGCGATCTCGCGTCGAGGGGGAGTCTACGGCGTGCCAAGGTGCGCTTACGGAATGGGCCTTTGGTACAGGAAGGACCTGTTTGACAAGTATGAACTCTCCGTACCAAAGACCTACGCCGACCTCGAGGCGATCTGCGTCACCCTGAAGAAGAACGGCATATACGCGGGAACCGTCGGCGGCAAGTACGGTTGGCACACAATGAGGCTCCTCGACTACTTCATCGAACATGCGGCGGGGCCGGAGTTACACAACAAGCTCAACAACCTTGAGGTCAGTTGGGACATCCCGGAGGTTGTCGAAGCGTACAGACTGCTGAAGCGGTGGGTAGACAACCAGTGGCTGGTTCCGGACTTTCTTACCATCGATCCAGGGGATGCACGCTGGCCATGGTACAAGGGCGAGGCCGCCATGATCCTGGAGGGCATCTGGATGGAGGGAGTCATCAAGGGTGACCAGCAAGACCTGGGCAAGTTCGATTTCTTCCTTCCCCCAACGGATCACGAGCCCCTGAGATACTCGGCCTTCCCGGAGCAGACGATGATCGCCAAGGCGAGCAAGCACCCCGACGAGACCGCTCTGCTGCTCAACTACCTCAGCGTGCCCGAGACCCAGAAGCGGCACCTAGACCTGTTCGTCAACTCCGCTACAGCGGGCGTTACTCCGAACTGCGATGAGTGGCCTCTCACCTGCAGATGGCGCGAGATCGTGCTTACCTCGCGCGACACGTACCCCCCGACGGACCAGGCGTTTGTAAAGGAGTTGATGGACGGCTATTTCGAGGTTCAAGACGGCGTGGTGGCTGGGAAGCTCACCCCTGAGGAAGCAGCCAAGACCCTGCAGCAGCGTGTCGAGGAATGGAAGGCGAAGAACCAGTAGAATCTAACGTAGGCCAGCGTTGGGGTCAGTTCCCCGCGGTTAGAAGCGGGGAACTGACCCCCAGCAAGTGTTGCCCGGAGGTGCAGGGATCATGCGCACAGGGGCCCGCGGGACAAGTCTCGATGAGCAGTTACGTAGCGTTAGGAGGCTTGCGCCCGGAACCACGAGCACGAGAATCAGCCTAAAGCGGCAGACGCGGCGAGCCGTCCCATATCTGTTCCTCTTGCCAGCTCTGACGTGGTACATTGTCTTCCTCGTGTATCCGATGGCCTACTCCGCGGCCATCAGCCTGACAGACTGGGATGGCTTGTCGCCCACTTGGAGGTATATAGGTCTCTCGAACTACCATCACATCTTCTTCAAGGACCCTATCTCCAGGCTCGCATTCAGGAACAATGTTCTATGGACTGTGGCCACGCTTCTCTTCCCAACAATAGTTGGCTTGCTCTTGGCGGTCGCGCTGAACCAGGGCGTGCCGGGGAGGATAGGCTTCAGGGCCGTATTCTACTCGCCCGCTGTACTCCCACTCGTCGCCGTCGGCATGATTTGGGCCTGGCTCTACAACCCTCACTTCGGCCTCATCAACGAGGCCCTGAGAGTCGTGGGCCTGGGCAAGTTGGCTCGCGGCTGGTTGTCAGACTTCGCCACGGCGCTGCCTGCGGTGTTCGTCACATCCTTTTGGCACGGCACAGGCAGCAGCATGGTGCTCTATCTGGCGGCCCTGCAGGGCATACCGGCGGAGCAGTACGACGCAGCTCGCGTTGACGGAGCGAACAGCCTACAGTGTTTCCGCTACGTGACGCTACCATGGCTCCGCGAGACTCACGTAATCGTTATTTGCCTGGCGGTCATCGGCTCATTCAAAGCCTTTGATCTAGTGACCACAATGACGTACGGAGGCCCGGGCAGGTCGACGCAGGTGCTTGCGAGCTGGATGTATTTCCAAGCGTTTCAGTACTACCACGCTGGGCTAGGATCGGCGATTGCCTGGATCATCGCTGCCATCACGATGACCGTAGTGGTACCATACATACGCGTTATGTCTAGGCGGTAGGTGAGGCCCACGAGTGGTCCTCCGCATCATCGCGCGATCACCTGACTCTGGTAGCCCAGCCACGGGTTGGGGCCTGTTGGCAAGCGGTACACACGAGTCCAGACATTTGGCGGGACGGGAGTGAGAGGCCAGTTCAGGCTGGCGACACGAAAGAAGCATAATGGATGGTGCGCGCCTGTCGGCCGGCAGAAGCCGACTATCTGCTGCAGACCCTGATCAGATGCCGGTCGCTCTCGATGACAGGCAGCAGTTGCTCGCTCAGACCCACTGGGCGGCAGGCCCTGCCGGAGTAGTCGCGCCATCTACCTCCATGCCCGCTGGCCGGGGAGTCCGCCAATGCAATCCAGATCGCCGCCGAGGGTTACCTACGGCTCCTTGGTGCAGCCACGCGCCAGCGGGCGGGCTGCGGAGGAATTCGGTTGCCCACCCAGTGCGAAAAGCTGCCTCGACATGCTGTGTCTGCGGGGCTGACCGGGCACACCTTGGCCTCCGGTGAGGACATTTCCAATCTTTCATTCATGGAGGAGAGACGACAACATGGTGCGACCAACGCTGCTTGGAGGGCGCAACCGCAAGCTCCTGGGTCGCGTTCTGCTGTTCGTGCTGCTGGGGGCTGCAGCGCTGTTATGGCTTGTGCCATTCGCTGTGATTCTGCTCACCTCGTTGAGAGTTCAGGGCGAACTCATCAGTGAGGGCATTTTCTCTTTTCCACGGAAGGTCGAGTTGGCGAACTTCGAAATGGCCTGGCGTCTCGGCCAGTTTGCCACATACTTCAGGAACAGCGCCATAGTCGTGATAGTCAAAGTGCCCCTTGGGCTTCTTGTCAGCTCCTTAGCGGCCTACCCACTTGCCAAAATGACGTTCAGATTCAACACGGCGGTTTTCGTGTTCTTCCTACTCGGTCTTGCCGTGCCAGTGCACGTGACACTGCTTCCGCTGGTTGTCATGCTGAAGAAGCTTGGCTTGGTGAACACCCTGGTAGCCCTCATACCGCCTTATGTGGTGTTCGGGCTGCCGTTTCAAGTCTTTGTCCTTCGTGGGTTCTTTCGTACGATTCCGAGCGAGATCATGGAGGCGGCACGGATCGACGGAGCCTCGGAACTGATGATCTTTCTTCGCATCATGGTACCCTTGGCCTTACCAGCACTGGCGACCCTCTTCGTCATTGACGCCCTGGCTACTTGGAATGAACTGCCGATCGCGCTGGTACTGATAAACAAGGATGAGTGGCGTCCAGTCGCTACTGGCTTGCTTCGGTTCCAGGGCCAGTTTTCGTCAGCCTACACGCAGCTCATGGCGGGCGTACTCATAACTGTGGCACCCGTGCTCGTGCTATTCGCCGTCTTCCAGCGCTACCTTGTCGCTGGGCTCACCGCCGGAGCACTGAAGGAATGAGTTGCGCCCCTCGAACGAGCGGGCTGACTCTTTGTGCACAATCGTCCGACGACCACTTGCAGGGAGGTGATGTATGCCAGGTCCCGTCCGCACCAGCGACGATCCGAAGGGACTCTTGCACCTCGCTCGCGCCGTCGTCCAGCGCGAAAGCGCCGCCGTCGCCGCCGTCGCCGACCAACTGGATGAGAGCTTTGTCCAGGCCGCCGACGCGCTCCTCACCTGCGCCGGACATGTGCTCGTCGCCGGCGCAGGCACCTCCCATGCCGTCGCCCTGCGCCTGGCGCACCTGCTCTCCTGCTGCGGCACGCCAGCGCTCTTCATCGACGCCGGGGACAGCCAGCACGGCCTGTCCGGCGCCGTGACCGGGCGCGACGTGCTCATCGCCCTCTCCAAGGGCGGCGAGACGGCCGAGGTGAACCACCTCGCCCGGATTGCACGGAAGCGAGGGGCGACTGTGATCGCCATCACCGAGGCGCCGGCGTCCACCCTGGGCGCGCTCAGCGACATCGTCCTCCGAGTCCAGGCACCTGCGGATGTCGACCCATACGGCATGATCGCCACCGGCAGCTCGCTCGTGAGCTCGGTCCTCTGCGATGCCCTGTGCGTGGCGCTGCTCCATCTGCGCGGCCACTCGCGCGAGGCCTTTGGCGAGAACCATCCGGGCGGCGCGGTAGGACTCAGGCTGGAGAACAGTGACAAGCAGCAATCCGCCCCTTCTTGCTCGCCAAGGTTGCTTGATGGAGGTCGCGTATGCGCTTGATCGGCCTCGACATCGGCACAACCGGCTGCAAGGCTTCGCTCTTTGACGTCACCGGCGCACTCCTCGCCAGCGCCAGCCGCGAGTACGCCGTTCGGATACCGCAGCCGGGCTGGGCCGAGCAGGACGCCGAGGAGGTGTGGCGGCTCGCCCAGGAGGCGTTGCGCGAGGCCATCGCCTCGGCCGCGGCAAGCGATGTCGGCGCCATCGGCCTCTCCGTGCAGGGCGAGGCGGTGATGCCGGTCGACGCCGCGGGGCGGCCCCTGCGCCCCGCCATCCTGGGCATGGACACGCGCACCGGCCCCCAGAACGCCTGGCTCTGCGACCGGCTGGGCGCTGAGCGCCTGTTCCAGCTCACCGGCATGCCGGTCCACACCATCAACACCCTGCCCAAGCTACTCTGGCTCAAGGAGCACGAGCCCGAGACCTGGGCGAGCGCCCATCGCTTCCTGCTCTACGAGGACCTGATCATCCAAAAGATGACGGGGCAGCCGGCCATCAGCCACTGCCTTGCCTCCCGCACCCAGCTCTACGACCTGCGGGCAGGCCGTTGGTCCCCTGAGATACTCGCCCTCCTCGAGCTCGATGAGCGCCGTCTCGCGCCGGTCGTCCCCTCCGGCACACCCGTCGGCAGAATGCGGTCCACTCTCGCCGAGGCCCTCGGGCTGCGCGAGCCACCACTCGTCGTCACCGGCGGCCACGACCAGGCCTGCGGAGCGCTGGGGGTTGGGCTGACGCGCCCCGGGCTGGCCATGGTCTCTACTGGCACGGCCGAAGTCGTCGAGGTTGCACTGGACTCCCCAGCCCTCAACGACACCCTGTACCGCGCCAACATCTCCTGCTACGCCCACGTGGTGCCCGGCCTGTACCTGGCAATGACCCTCAACCACTCCGGCGGGCTGCTCCTGCGCTGGTTCCGCGACAACTTTTGCCAAGAAGAGCAGCGGGCGGCCCTGGAGACCGGGCGAGATGCCTATGATCTCATCCTGTCCGGAGCGGGCTCTGATCCATCGCCGCTCCTCGTGCTGCCCCACTTTGCGGGGAGCGGCACGCCCACCTTCGACACTGGTTCCAAAGGGGCCATCCTCGGCCTCACCTTCGCCACGCGCAAGACGGACGTAGCCAAAGCCATCCTCGAGGGGCTGACCTTTGAGCTGCGCCTGAACCTGGAGCTCCTGAAGGGCGGCGGCATCGTCATCGACGAGCTGCGGGCCATCGGCGGCGGCGCTCGATCGCCCCTGTGGCTGCAGCTCAAGGCCAACATCACCGGCATCCCCGTGGTAGCCCCGCGGGTGCCCCAGGCTGCCTGCTGGGGCGCGGCCCTGCTCGCCGGCGTGGGAGCGGGCTACCTGCCCGACGTCTCCCGGGCAGCGGAGCAGTCGGTGGTGCTGGAGCGCCGCTTCGAGCCGGATCCGCAGCGCAGCGCCGCCTTCGACGCCCGGTACCACCTCTATCGGCGCGTCTACCCCGCCGTAGCCCCGATCTGTCGCGAACTATGAGAATGCGGACTCCTGCTTCGCCGTGGCATCCACATCCGCGTGGGCACCGTCTTGCGCGTCACCCGAAACAGGCTCTGGAGAGGTAGGTATCGAGATGCGGGTTCTCATCATCGGCGGCACCGGACTGATCAGCACCGCGATCTGCGCCCAGCTCCTTGCGCGCGGCGACGAGGTCACTGTGTTCAACCGTGGACAGCGCGAGTGGCGAATCCCCGGACAGGTCAGGCACATCAGAGGAGACCGCACCCGGCATGCCACTTTTGAGCGACAGATGGCAGAGGCAGGCACCTTCGACTGCGTGATAGACATGATCTGCTACCACCCACAGGAGGCCGAAAGCGACGTTCGCGCCTTTGCAGGGCGCACCGGACAGCTCGTCTTCTGCAGCACCGTAGACGTCTACGCCAGACCGGCGAGCCGCTACCCCTACTGCGAGAACGAACCTCGCCGCCCTCTCAGCGAGTACGGGCGGAATAAGCGCCTGTGCGAGGACGTGTTCCTCGCTGCGCACGAGTCCGGAGACCTGCGTGTGACGATCATCCGTCCGGCGCACACGTACGGTGAAGGTGGCTCCATTGTTCACACCTTCGGCTGGGGTACCTTCTACCTCGACCGCATGCGCAAGGGGCTGCCCATCATCGTTCACGGCGACGGGCAGTCGCTGTGGGTGAGTTGCCACATCGAGGACGTCGCGCGCGCCTTCGTCAACGCCTGCGGCAACAGTCGCACCTTTGGCAGGGCATACCACGTCGCCGGCGAGCAGTGGCTGACCTGGAACCAGTACCATCAGGGCGTGGCAGAAGCCCTGGGAGTTCCGCTTCCTGATATCATTCACATCCCGACGGATCTGCTCGGCAAGATCGCTCCGCGACACGCCGCCGTGTGCGTGGACAACTTCCAGTTCGACAACATCTTTGACAACACCGCTGCGCGGGAGGACCTGGGGTTCCGATACACCATCCAGTGGGTGGAGGGCGTGCGGCGCACCGTGGCCTGGCTCGACAAGCACGGGCGTATCGAAGACAGCGCCACCTTCCCTGCCTACGACAGAATCATCGCCTCCTGGAAAGGGCTGGCAGAAAGCCTGGCCCAAGACCTCGCGGGTCTTGATGCCTGAGTATGCTGCACACACTTGAGAAGGAGGAGACTCTAGGTGAGAAGCACCACAACCAGCGTTACCTGGCGAACCGTGGCCGAGTGGGAGTTGCGCAGCCTACAGCACTACGACAATCCCTTTGTCGATGTGTCGGTTGAGGCCGTATTCACCAGCCCTACGGGGCGTCGCTACACGGTTCCGGCTTTCTACGACGGAGACCGCACCTGGCGGGTGCGCTTCAGCCCCGGTGAGATAGGGCGCTGGACCTACGAGACCGTTACGCGTCCGCGAGATCCGGCTCTGTCGACTGGAGGCGTCTTTGAGGTCGTCGCGGGAGAGGGCAGACCCTTCCTCCGCGCCACCCCAGGGCGAGCCTGGGGTTTCCACGACGAGCTGGGGAACCCGGTCTTCCTGCTGGGCGACACCGTCTATAACCTCTTCGGCATGGCCCACTGTGGGGCCGACGTGCAGGCGTTCCTCGAGCGGCGCGCGCGGCAGGGGTTCAACCTCCTGCGTGTGCGGGTCCCCGTCTCCCCGTTCCACCCACCCGAGGGCTATAGCACCTGGCAGACGCGCCGCACCTGGCCCTGGGGCGGGAGCGAGCAGGCGCCCCGCTTTGACCAGATGAACCTGGACTACTTCCGAACAGTAGACCGCGTCGTGCGCGCCGCCGAGCGGCTGGGCCTCGGTCTCGAGATGATCATGGAGGCCTGGGGCTTTGAGTTTCCGTTCAACAGCCGACAGATCTTCACCCCGGAGTGGGAAGAGCTGTGGCTGCGCTACCTGATCGCGCGGTACGACGCGTTTTCCTGTGTCTACTTCTGGACACTCCAGAACGAGTACGAGTACTACCCCAACGGCGACTGGCACTACAAGCCGGTCGCCGACCGCTGGGCGATGCGGGTCGGCCGCTGGGTCAAAGCCCTGGCCGCACATGGCCACATCATCTCGGTGCACAACGGCCCCTGCGAGCCACCCTTTGCCCGCCGTTTCGCGGCCGACCCTGAGGCTATCGACGCCATCATGTTCCAGTGCTGGGGAACGACAGGCCCAGATGACGCCTGGCTCGCCGCCGGCATCGAGGAGCAGATTCGCCGTAGCCTGGCGGGGTGGCGCGGCTCAGCCGTCTTTGCCGAGTACGGCTACGAGCGCAATCCCGAGTTCCCGCTAGCCATCCCCGGACATGAGCACTGCGACCCCGAGCACACCCGCCGCGGCGCCTGGCGGGGCGCTTTCTGCGGCCTGGGCGTGATCCACGGCTTTGAGAACTCGTGGGGGCCGTGGCAGGTGCTCGAGGCCGACCAGCCCGGCCTGCAGTACCTCCTGCACCTGCGGCGGTTCCTCACCGAGGTCGCGCCCTTCCACGTGCTGCAGCCTGCACCCGAGCTTCTCGCCGCCGGTCCGCAGGAGCCGGGGCACCGGCCTCTCATCCTGGCGAGCGCTGACCGCCGCCTGGTCGCTGCCTACCTGCCGGTCGGCGGACGGCTCGCGCTGGCGCTCCCCGAGGCCACAGGCTGTCAGGCCCGGTGGTACGACCCGCGGACGGGTGCCCTACAGGACGCCATTGCCGGGCCGGAGCCGAGCGGGTACCAGGCACCCGAAGGTGATGCAGCGCGGCCGTGGGACTGGGCCCTGCTGGTGGCACGCTGAGGGGACGAACGGCCAGACGGTTCTGTGATATATGGTAAATGGGCGGGCTCCTTGCGGCCCGCCATGTCGTTCTCCAGAGTCCTTGGGCCGCGGAGGACGCCACAGCGCACAGCCCACGGCCTACTGCTCAGAAGAGTGTTACGTCTCTTGCCCCCCCCTGGCCTGGCCACGTATAATGCCCACAGTCGGAATGCTGTTCGGCTCTATCGATGCGCAGCTCTCCGACGGTGCACGGCTCGCCGTCGAGCGAGGGCGTCAGCGTCTGCTCCAGCCCGATTGGCGAAAGGTCTTTGAGCCACAGCGTGTGCTGGACGAGGTTCGGGCAATCACTCACGCGCAGCGTCGCTGATCCTGCCCGTCGCTGGCTCTGCAACGCATCACGCATCACTCAAGAGGTGTGTCACCATGCGCCTCGGCATCAGCTCATGGACCTACGCCTGGGCAGTCGGCGTGCCAGACAGGCCCCCGCACAGGCCCCTCCGCCCAACCGACCTGCTCGACAGGGCCGCCAAGCTTGGCGTCCGCGTGGTACAGATCTGCGACAACCTTTCACTGTCAGCACTCAGCCCGGGAGAGCTGAGTGAGCTCGAGCGCTGGGCTGCAGCTCTGGGCATCACCATCGAGCTAGGCACGCGGGGGACCAATCGGGCCACCCTTCAGGGCTACCTGCGCCTTGCAGAACGCCTCAAAGCGCCCCTGCTCCGGCTGGTGCCCGACACGCAGACACACCACCCATCGGAAGACGAGATCGTGGCCTCGCTGCGGGAGATCGCGCCCGACCTGGAGCGCGCGCACGTCTGCCTGGCCATAGAGAACCACGATCGATTCAAAGCCAGGACCCTCGCGCGTATCATCGAGCGCATTGGCAGCCGCGCTGTAGGCGTGTGCCTGGACGCCGCCAACTCGTTTGGATCGCTGGAGGGACCCGAGACGGTCCTCGACGTGCTTGGCCCTCTCGCGATGAATCTTCACGTGAAGGACTTTGTGGTGCAGCGGGCGAGCCACGGGATGGGTTTCGTCATCGAGGGCCGCCCGGCAGGGCAGGGCCAGCTCAACATCCCCTGGCTGCTCCAGGCCCTGGGCGACCGCGAGATATCCGCCATCCTCGAGCTGTGGACGCCACCCGAGAGTCGGCTCTCCGCCACCATTGCCAAGGAGGAAGCCTGGGCAGTCAGCAGCATCACCTACCTGCGCCAGCTCATCCCCCAGTAGGCTCATGGGGACGCCCCCGGGGCGCGGCGGCGCCGCCGACGACGATCTCCCGGAGGCTGGAG
>JAIMBM010000657.1 GCA_023511475.1 Anaerolineae bacterium | reverse complement strand
ACCCACCCAGGTGAGTCATGACGGCATAGCATCCCCCATCGCGGTCATCAGCCATCCGTCAGCGGGGGTCACTAGCTTAGGCGCTACCGCGCCCGAGGCCGTCATCGTCTCCGTAGCCACCGTGCTCTCGGCACCCGAGCGCACGATCCGTGCTGGCGTCGGCGACCTGCTAGGAAAGGTGACCGCCCTTTACGACTGGCGCCTCGCCGTCGACGCTGGTGCCGAGAAGTTTGATGATTACGCCGCGCTCCTGGCCGAGGTAACAACAGACTATGCATACTCCTATTTACTTAATGTCCCGAGAGCCAGGGTGAGGGACCGGGACTTTGTCCTGTTCCTGGTGCGGTCCCTGATTATGAGCGGTGTCGCCATGACGATAGCTGGGAGCAGCCGTCCCTGCAGCGGCTCCGAGCATCTCATAAGCCATGCCATCGACACAGTTTTCGGCGGTCGCGCCCTGCACGGCGAGCAGGTGGCGGTAGGAACGGTGGCGGCACTGGCTATTCAGGGGCGGCCCGACGAGGCGCGGCGATTGGCGATGATTTACCGCCGACTCGGCCTGCCGACAAGCCACATCGACATTGGATTGACGGATGCGGAGTTCCTGGCCGCTCTGCGGGAGGCCCCGCGCACGAGACCAGGAAGATACACGGTTCTTGACCGTCTTCTTGATACTCGCCAGGTGGCCCAGGACGTTTTGTCTACCTTGAAGGAGGCCGTAGGGGATGCGTGAGGCGTGGCCCGATCTCTGGTTTGATTCACCAGAGGTCCGTGCGGCCCGGCGACTGGCACAGAAGCAGCGGGACTGCGAGGAATTGTGGGCTTGGGTCTTCCTGCGGCGGTTTTCAATCTACATCTCGCTTGGTCTGGCCCGCCTGAGAGGGCTTACCCCCAACCACGTCACGCTCGCCGCAGTATCACTCGCCGCCGGGACTGCGTTGTGGATTGCATCGCCAGCATCACCCTCATTCGTAGCCCAGGCAGCACTCTATAACCTAATCTACCTTCTCGACTGCATCGACGGCGAGTTGGCCCGGCTGACCGGAAGATCTAGTCGCAGCGGCCTGTGGCTGGACAACCTGCTGTGGATGCTTCTGCTAACCCTACCCCTTGCAGTCGGCGTGAGGCTTCTGCATCAAGTGCAAGGGACTTGGGTGAATGTCGCCTTTGTCGTGCTAATCCTCAATGCCTTATTCTCCATATGGCTTACCGCGGGCGCCCACCTTGCGTTGGGAGTGGATGTCAGTCACCTCAGCGTGCCCGTCCGCAAGCGCAACCCTGCCCTGGATGTCTCGATTCTGTGCCTGGGTAGCGAGCAGGGCATGTTTCTCGGGCTCCCCATAGTGGAGGCCCTGTTCGGCAAATGGGGTCCTCAAGCAGTCCTCGTGTGGTACGCGTGGCACATGGCGGCGGCCGGGGCGAAGAACGTGTGGCGAGCCCGCGCCATCCTAGGGTCGTCTGGTCGCCAAGGTGCTGCAGCGCCAGATGAAAGGGGGATTCCCCTCTGTTGAGGCCCACGGCGTCCTGAGACCGCCTTCATCAGAGCACAGATGTTGGACCTGGTCCATTAACGCACTTGTCGCCAACCGTAAAACGCTCGTCCAAGGTGGATGAGCTTGGGCACGCAGGCTCACTTCCCGCTCCTCGAACCGGAGCAACAGCGGCACCCAACACCAGCCAGAAGTGGCGCCAGTGGAGAATATCGATGAAGGCACCATAGACCAACGCGAAGACTAAGTACCCCATGAGGGCAAGTTCGAGGCTTCTGCCGCACTGCTTCACCCGCCTGAGGCTTCGCCCTAAGGCGAACGCGCCACTTACCAGAAAGAGGCACAAAGACGGCAGACCTGTCTCGGCAAGCAACCGGATATACACGTTATGAGCAGCGTAATGGAGGGTTATCTCGTAATTCCCCGGGCCCAATGCGCCGAGCAACTGTCGGCTTAGGTCGTTAGAGTCTTGTGTCATGTCCATGATGTGCTCCTGCTGCTGCGCGACTTGGCTCTGGTTGGATACGACGTCTTGGTTATGCCCGATTGCAAGCGAACCCGTTTTCTCGTCACCGCCATGGTGCAGGGGGTTGGATACGACGTCTTGGTTATGCCCGATTGCAAGGGACAACCCCTCGGACTGCTTTTGCCAGCGGACGGCGTCGTAGGGCTGGATTCCCAAGCGTGCGACGGTCAAGGGGAGAAGTCCCACAAAGAACTGAAAGCCTATAGCCACGATTGGGGCGACGACCAGCCAGATTAGCCCCTTCCGCAGAACCAGTTTCCCCCTGGGCCGAGTCCTAAACCAACTGACCCCCACCGCGCCGATGGCGGCAGCCAACCCCAACCAGGTGCCTCTTGAGAGACTTGCCACCGCTGCCGTGACCAGCAGGCACAGAAGGGGGCCGGCCCATTTGGTGGGAGCTGGCGTCCC